>JAITDV010000629.1 GCA_031282385.1 Planctomycetaceae bacterium
GATGCTCCGCAGAACTATCGAATGGGGCGAAGTGAAAAAAAATAAAAATCAATACACAATAAGATACCAATGCGAAGCAGTAGCAATTAACAATAATGAATGTTTAGTTTATTGTTGGGATTTTACATTTGATGAAGTAGGTAATTTTGTAACTCTCAGCAAAGTTAGCGGTTTTCCCAAACGACCGGCTAAGCCGTTTTTAAAAGTTGCCCCCAATGAGCCGACCAAAAGCGTTACCCCAAAAACTACTACAAAAGAAAATGCGCCTGAAGTTAAAGTATCTCCCGCCGACCTCAAAGACGGTGCTATTGCTCACGGAAAAGCAAAAGAATTTATCAAAAAACGCGACTTCGCCGCAGCCGAAGTACAATTAAAAGAAGCGTTCAAAAAAAATCCTAACAATTATATGGCATTACTCGAACTCGGTACCGTACAATTCGAACAACATTTGAACGAAGACGCACAAAAAACTTTTTTAAAATGTATAGAAATGCGACCGCGAGACTCAAGACCTTTGGAGGCTCTGGGACTTGTTGCACAATCCGAAGGCGACGATGAAAAAATGATTATGTGGTGGAAAAAAAGTGTTGACCTTGACAAAAAATCTTTTACTGCGTTGAAAGGACTTGGAACGTATTACGCCGGAAAAGGCGACATTAAAAATGCAGAAATATATTTCAAATTATATTTAAGAAATAATGAAAAAGACAGCGAAATCAAAGCCGCTCTCGCAGAATTAAAAAACAAAACAAATAATCCGTAACAACCTCAACCTTAAATGAACAAGTCGTAAATTCGTAATATTTCATTGGAATTAGTGGTTTGAGTTAATAATTAATAGTAACTATTCAATCGCAGGCTTCAATTGTTTAGAAAAAGGTGTTATGGAATAGGAACGAAGCAGATTATGCTGCCCGTACTATAAATTGCGGGACTCAAGAGCGTAAAAGCCTGTTTTCCGATATGTAAGCAGGCGAATGTAAATGAAATTTAAAGTGTGAACTGTTTGAACATTTCACGATAAAAAACACACGCTACTGAATAGTTAGTGCGAACAACCCTTAAAATTGAACGCATGGAATTACGCCATGCATATTGAATCCGATTATGACGGAAAAAATGATAACGTCTACAACGACCGCCGATCCCGCTAATGAATCACAATCGATAAATACAATTCACCAACACGGCGTAGATCGGATGTTGGTACGGCTTGAGCATCTTGACAAATTGCTTAATCTTGCCGGTGAAGTAATTATCACTAGCTCAACATTGCACGAACTTCAACGTGACATGACCGATGCGGTTACTCATAACCGCCCGATGAGCGAAGTTGAATTGCAGATAATAAAATCCGCCGACGAAGCTTCTGCCCGCATCTCGCAGGACTTGCATGATCTTGTTATGGCTATCCGCATGGTTGAAATCGGCGAAACGTTCAAATTATTTCGCCGTCCGGTACGCGATCTTGCAAGAAATCTCAAAAAAGATATAGAACTGAAAGTTGAAGGAGAAAAGGTTTTAGTTGATAAGGCATTAGCGGAACGTTTAGTTGAGCCGTTGCTACACATGCTGCGTAATGCTGCTGATCACGGATTGGAAACGCCGATTGAAAGAATTCACGCCAACAAAAACGAAAAAGGAATTATACTGCTCAAGGCAGTCGAACACGAACACGAAACTGAAATCATAATTTCAGACGACGGTCGCGGAATTGATGAAACGAAAATTTTTGAACGCGTCAAAAAACTCGGCTTGACTAAGCAAATAGACCCGCAACCTGAATTGTTGCCGATACTTTGTTTGTCTGGATTTTCTACCAAAGAAAAAGCGACAGACACATCCGGTCGCGGCGTTGGACTTGATCTGGTCAACGCGATGGTACAGGAATTTAGCGGAACAATTGAGTTGGAAAATCATCCGCGATCCGGTTGTTCTTTCAAGTTACACATTCCTAAACTGAAAGCGGTCAATATTATTGATGCGTTGATTGTGCGTTGTTCCAACACGCTTTATGCGTTGTCAATTGACAAGGTTGTCAGCTTGCAAGGAATCAAACCTGAAAATATTCAAGCTTCGATGGATCGCGAACGTTTTATAAAGTATCTTGGCGAACCGTTGGCGTTATTTGATTTATCTGAATTACTTGGCAGCGAGCCTTCCGCGATTGACAATCCTGAAATTATTCCGGTTGTGATAATTGAGGGTCGTAAGGACAAAATTGCTTGTATTGTTACAGAATTTCTTGCCCCGTCGAAGTTGGTCAATGTTCCGCTTGCAACGGATATGTTTGACCGTGATGTTTCCGGAATTGCGGGGACTTGTATTATTAGCGGCGGTAGGGTTGGTATAACAGTTGATGTTGATATGGTTGTTGCGATGGCGACCGGCGAACCGTTAAAACAAGATGAAGGGCATTCAAACGCATCCGCTTTCTCGCAATCAAAAGACGCCGAATCTACACATGAATCGAATAACTCAATACCCGAATCGGCATCAATGTCGCATTCGCAAGAAGAACTTATTGCGAAATCAAAATTGTCGGTGCAAAGAGACCGTATTGCGAATCGAATTGAAGAATCCAGTCAAAAAGATTTAACAGACACGGATATTTCTGATTTACTTACAGAACTTTCACGAGGTTTGTTGGAGTTGCAGGATGCGGTTCTTTCGCTTGAAAACAACAATGATCCTGAAATTATGCGTGAGGCATTTAGGCGGCTGCACGCGGCAAAAGGTAACTTCACAATGCTCGGAGTTTCTACATTGGCAAGTCTTGCGCACGAGTTGGAGACGTTGTTAGACCATTTGCGCAAGGGAGAACTTGAGATAACGCAGGAGTTGACGGATTTGATGCTTGATGGAGTTGCGGAGTTGATCAATGCAACGAATGCGTTACCGCAAAAAATATTTGAACCGAATACAGGATTGTTGAGCAGGATAGATCAAGCAATGCGGTTAATTGAAGGTGCTGCGCCGATAACGGATCCGGACAAAGTTTTAGGAACATCTTTTTCGCTTGTGCCGACGGTTGAGTTGCAACTTCTCGGTTCGCTTAAACAAAAGGGTTGTGCGTATGAAACGTTTATAAGATTTAATCAGGGGCGGCAAGCGTCATTTTTGGTCGCATATTTAACGTTACGAAAATTATGTTATTACGGAACAATACTTGCAACATTGCCAAGTATTACCGATATTGAAAATGGTTTTTGCAACAACGCGATTAAGATACTTTGGGCGTCTTCTTTAACTTTGCCTGAAATTGATGCAGCGATAAACAAATGGGCGCCGTTTTTCAATATTGCCGAACATCGAAGCATACCGACAACTGTTTTTCGTTACGATAATAACGCAGAAATTTAATTACGACAGTTTAACATTATGCATATTGCAATAATAATGGATGGTAATGGACGTTGGGCAATCCGGCAAGGATTACCGCGTTATGAAGGACATCGTGTTGGTGCAGTTCGCGTCCGCGAGATTACAGAGTATTGCGCAAAAATCGGAATCGAACAACTTACTCTGTATTGTCTGTCAAGCGAAAATTGGAAACGTCCTGAAAATGAACTCAAATTTCTAATGGAAATGTTGAAACATTATCTCATCGAAGAACAATCTACATTGATAAAAAACAACATTCGCTTTTCCGTTATTGGCCGCAATATTGGCATACCCGAAGATATAATATCTAAAATAAAAGAATGCACAGATTTGACCAAGTCAAATCAAGGACTTAAACTCTGTCTTGCCATTAACTATGGTTCGCGGGCTGAAATAACTGACGCAATCAAGGCAATTGTGCGTGAAGGAATTGATACGGACAAGATTGATGAAGAATGCGTAGGACGGCACTTATACACAAACGGCATGACGGATCCGGATTTATTGATTCGTACTGCCGGTGAATTGAGATTGAGCAACTATTTGCTTTGGCAATTAAGTTATGCCGAGATTTGGGTAACCGAAACCTGTTGGCCCGATTTCAACACACAATTACTAGATGAAGCAATCAAAAATTTCAGCAAACGTAAACGCAACTTCGGCGGACTTTGATCTTAATTAATTATTCTCTACAAAAAATTATCAATTCCTATTGCGGCTTCGCGTCCGCTGTTGATTGCGCGGACAATCAGGCTCGCGCCGCTTTGCATATCGCCTGCGGCAAAAATACCATTGATGTTTGTCATTTTTGTTACCGGATCAATTTTTACATTGCCTCTCGCATCTAATCCTACGCCAAGCGTTCCCAAAAGCGCATCATGTTTCGGATGAACAAAACCCAAAGCCAATAAAACCAAATCCGCTTCTATATTTGACTCTGTACCTTTTTTCTCAACCGGCTTACCGTCTTGCCATTGAACTTCAGTCGTTTCAACACCTATTACTTTGCCGCCTTCACCAATAAAACGCTTCGTCGAAATTCCCCAACGTCTTTCTCCGCCTTCTTTATGCGAAGTTCCGGTACGTAAAATTTGCGACCATCGAGGCCAAGGCGTCGCGGGATTATAACCTTCAGGGGGTTTCGGCATAATTTCAAGTTGCACAACCGAAACCGCGCCTTGACGCAACGCTACTCCAAGACAATCCGCACCAGTATCACCGCCGCCCAAAATTACAACTTTTTTACCATTGGCATTTATTGACGTATCTTTCATTTCAGCATCTGATCTTGCAGATTTGACTGCGATATTTGACGCTGTTAAGTAATCCATTGCAAAATATATTCCCGACAATTCCCGACCTTGAACATTTACATCACGCGGTTCCATTGCACCGCCGGCTAACAATAATGCGTCAAACTTACTTTTCAGATATTTTGCCGACACATCCTCGCCAACATTTACCCCAAGCTCAAATCGAACGCCTTCACTAACCATTTGCCCGATACGGCGATCAATAACATGTTTTTCCAACTTGAAATCAGGAATTCCGTATCGCATAATTCCGCCAGGTGCATCTGATTTTTCATACACAACAACATTATGCCCAAACCGTGTTAATTGTTGTGCCGCAGCTAATCCCGCCGGACCGCTGCCAATAACAGCAACTCGTTTGCCCGTTGAAGTTGTTGCAGGTCTAGGTTTGATCCAACCTTCATGCCAACCGCGTTCCACAATTTCAAATTCAAGTTGACGTATCGCCACAGGTTCGCCATAAATATTGTGAACGCACGAACACTCACATAATGCCGGACAAATACGACCGGTAATTTCAGGAAAATTACAATAAGCATGAAGCAAATCACACGCATCTTGCATTCGATCTTCGTAAACCAATGAATTCGTTTCTGGTATCGGATTGCCAAGCGGACAACCGGCATTATGACAAAACGGAATACCGCAAGACATACAACGTCCAGATTGATCCTCGACCTCTGTAGATGAAAACGAAAGACGAAATTCATTGTAATGTTGTAATCTCTCAGAAACCGATTGATAAACCGGTTCAATACGCGGCGTCTCAAATACTCTCGAATAAAGTACCTTTTTCATAAATCTTAAAAACGATCTTAATTCTTATTTTACTGTTTTGAATTGTTCTTTCCCAAACACCAATTAACGCCAACAAAAAATTATACGGTAACTATTCAGTAAAAATTTCGTTTGTCCGCCTTGAGAAATAAGTACGATAAAGGAAAACAACACACAACCAAATCACAACATCAACTCACTTATTAATCTGTAAACGGACAAAATAAACAAAATTCTCCAAACTCTACTATTAAATCATAAACCAACCATAAAAAAGCTGCGATATTCTACCACAATAAATTTTTACGGCAATAAGGCTCTTATTTTGAAAACTAAAGACAACTTCTAAAAACCTATTTTTTGACGGAATTATCGAAATTTTCAGGATAGACAAATTTAGACAATAAATTTATTTTATCCACGAATTGACACAAATTTGCACAAATTATTTAATTCGTAATCTTTCGTGAAAATTCGTGGACAAAATGGGTTTTTAGAAGTTCTCCTGTATTAATAAACCACCCCTAACCACGTCAGATGAGGGAAATTTAATGATTCCAAAAGGAGTTCATAAATTCCGTTTCAATAATTTCTGCTTCTTTTGGGTTCAAAATATTTGCTGAAATTGAGTAAGATTTAATCATCTGCTCTTTTAATAAAAGTTGTTATAAATCTTGCAAAAGTCCTGTTAGATATATAAATTTTAACTTTTTCGTTTCCAATAAATTGGGCTTGAAATTTTTACGATGTAAATTAAAATCTCAAAACTGTATTGATTAATTATGACGCAAAGTTGTAAGATTTAGAATTTTTGTGACGTTTATTTTACCTAATAACACAGATGGAGAAAAATATGAGTTTAACTAGGAAAAATTTTTTTGTAACGATAATTATTTTGATCATTATTTTATTTTCAAATTGCTTAATTGCCCAAAATAATTCCGTAGAGTCTAAATCCGAATCTACAATTCAACGCATTGCCGGTATAGATGCGAAATTTATTGTCGCGTTAATTTCTGACGGCGGCGGCGGAGCTTGGATTGGAACAGAAGATGAAGGCGTTTTCCATTACAATTCCAATGGAAAAGTTATCCAATACACAACGAAAAATGGTCTCGGTGATAGCAACGCATACGCTCTCACAATTGATAAACTTGGGAGGTTGTGGGTTGGACATTTAAATTCTGGAGTTTCTGTTTTCAATGGTAAAGATTGGCGAAATTATGATATTGTTGATGGACCAATTGGAGAAAGAATTTTTGACATAGAAATTTGTTCCAAAGATGGCGATGTGTGGATGGCAACAAGTGCGGGAATCACCCGCTACAAAATTGACACTGACCAATGGGAACATTTCACACGTGAGAATGGTTTACTTGAAGACCAAGTTTCGGCTCTTGCATTTAAGTTTGACGGAACTTTGATTGTCGGAACGCAATGTCATGGTCTTTCAATTTTTACTCGTAATAGTAACGGTAATTATCGACACTCAAAAAATATTTTTTTACCGGATCGTTTTGGGCTTGATAATCGTAGTCCAGTTCCGCTAACGCCGACTGGAATAGACTTGCCGTCAAATTTGATCAATGATATTATTGTAACAAAAAATCTTAACGAACAAACCATCTGGATTGCGACTTGCGCCGGACTTGTTAAAGCGAATGAAAATTTAACCAAGTTAGAATATTGGCGCGGCAAAGATTACGCGGACAAAGTTCACGGACTTTATGGCGGCGCACCAAAAGATTTTAAGCAAGTTCCAAAAGAAATAATGAATAGACTTTTGCCCGAAGATTATTTGACTTGTCTTGCGGAGGACGATCAAGGTGTAATCTGGATCGGGACACGCCAAAACGGATTTGTAATTGCCGATCAAAAAACCGGACTACAAGCGTCATCTGTCCGAATGAATTTACCAGATAATTTTGTTACAAAAATTCTGATGTTTAACGAAGGTAATTATTGGGTTGGTTCATACGGCAGCGGAATCATTAAACCGATTAAACCGTTCAAATTACTTGACCGAAAACCGTTAAAAACTAAATTCAATAAAGATAAAATATTTTCTGTTGCGCAAAATGATTTTCCAAAACTTCCATCCAAAATAAAACCTCCTACTACTGAAGAATTACGAGCTATGTTTTATAAATTGAAACGTAAATTAGTTGATACGAAACCGCCGGCAATATTAGTACTTAACGATGATTGGCGAACGAAAGGCGATTGGATTGATCGTCATGGTAGTTACTCGACAGTTCTTTGTGCAATGAATGGCGGCGGATTAAATAGTTATAGCGGTTATTTTGCAAATAACGTTCAATTTGCAAGCGGTATTGGACGAAATTTCAAAGCCAAAAAAGATTCATTACGGCATTGGATTCATTGGTTAGAATCTGATGATAGGCGTGTTTTGCAATACGCCGATCATGGCGGACGGCGGCAAGCGTCATGGGATGATCATAAAGAAGTTTATCCGATTACAATTGACGGACCGCATATTTATATTACGTGCCAATTACCGGTTGGGCGGCATCTTGTATCTTTTTACTTTTTCAACAAAGACGGTCACGATGGTAAAAATAGATTACGTGATTTTATCTTGTCTGCAAAAATATTGAAATTGACAGATGAATTTTTTAACAAGCTTATGACAGAGGAAGCGTATGTCGAACCTCTATTTTTACAAGCCCCTAAAGGTGAACAGACACGTATTAAAGATTTTTGGGGCGGCGTGTATAAACGGTTTTATGTCGATGTTAAAAAAAATGAGTATGCCGTGTTCAAAATTGATTCAAATTATTCTTTTTGTACGATTGTCAGCGGAGTATTTGTTGATCCTGTCGGTCAATTGCAAAGTTCTCAGGAATTTCCAGATACATTTCCGTTACATAAATTAACGCAATGGGAAAGAGTAATAGATAATCCTGTTGAACATTGGTGGTGGGGTTATAACGCAATCGATTGGACACTTGTCCAACGTGATAAAAATCCCGCTTGGTTTTACAAAAACGCACGGCAAAATCTGTTGCCTATTATCAATACATTCGTGCAAATAAAAAACGGACTTCCATACCCGCCTGACAACATTGATGAAGATGACAAAACACGAATCCGCCGAGACCTTACTAAATTAGTAAACTCCGTTCAATTATTTGAAGTCGGCGATCACATCTTTTACGGAGATAAAAAATATGCGTTACACGGTTGGGAAGAATTTACAAAATTAGGACGCAAACGTTATTTAGAATACAAATGGAATTGGGAAACCTTTAATGACTTCGTAGGCGAAAAAACCAGTAAACATACTTATTGAAATTAAAATATATCCCACGATTGCGAATAATTTTTCAACCAGTAGAGACGCAATGCACTGCGTATCTACGACTGTCTCATAAATATTAAAAATGCAATTGAATGAAATGATACAAAATAACAACCTCATTAACCCCTAACCGATTGGATTGCAGTCAGCCCGCGACTGAATAGTTACGTTTTTTTACTAGTTGTTTTCAACATATATC
>JAITDV010000521.1 GCA_031282385.1 Planctomycetaceae bacterium
GATGGACGGGCAAATCATCGGATTGCGCAAAAAAGGCGATATAAAAAAAGCCAAATCAGCCGAGCGGGAATTGGAACGGCTGAAACAGGATTTTCGTGACAAATATATCTCGTTAATCCAGAACAGAGAAAATGCCGAAATAGCGGAAATACTCTATATTGACGGCATCAGCGAAGCAAATATTGCCGACATAACGCACTACGCACAGAGCACTATTTCGAGGCGGATACGAATCGCGTTAAGTGATATTGCGGCGAAGCTAGACGCAGAGACCGAAAGACGCGAAGCGTGAAGCATCTGCGTTGCGAAAAGAGCCTGCAGCCCCAACCCCAAATTTTACGCGGCCGGACGCGCACAAACGGCGGTTGATACTCCTCGCGCAAGGCGCGCGTCCGGCTTGCCTAAAATTTCATGGCGGTATGCTTGAGGATGTCTTCCGGAATAATTGTTGTTCGTAATATTCAGACAAGCAATTAAGCACATCAAGAATAAAAGACAAGACCTCGTCTTTTATTTCGCCTAATTGGCTGATTGTTATTTCTCGCGCACAATTTCCAAAAGATTCTTCGCCGTGCGCCAAGGCGTTTCTTTTCTTCTTCATAGTCAACATATGCAACTTATCAGATTGATCGGCAATCCGAATATCATGGTCTCTCAGCAATTTTCTTATAGCACGAGCATCAAGATTGCCCGAAATGGAGAGTGCTTCTTTCCCCAACTCGATTGTTCCGTCGGTTATTACTGTTGAAATAATTGACTGAACTTGTCGTTCATATGTTATTTGATTAGCCGTTGTTTTGTGTGCTTTTCCGATCTCGTAATTCGACCAAATGTCTTGAATGCTTTTTACCAACTGGTTATAAACGATACGATTGTTCTTAATACAATCGTAAATCTCTAGAAAGCCATTTGTTACACAAGCTTCGACGAGATTATAAAGCATGAGCAATATATTTGATTTCAAAACCGGGGCAAATCGTTCAGTGTGGATTTTATCAATTGCAAGCGTTTGTCCTCTTGGCTGCTCATCAAGTTGCAAATCAAGAAGAATCGAATAACATAAATCTATCTCTTCTTTTCGTGTTTTATAAATCATCTTCGTTTCGATCATTAGGGATTCCCTCTTAACAAAGCATCTCTAACATATTCAACGCGTTTTTTCAAGCGACCAGGGTTATTGCTTGCGTCAGTAGTAGTTAAACGCTCAAACTCATCTGAATTTAACCATTCAATATTTGCAACAGAAAGGTCGGGATTTTCTCGTAACGCAAGTGCAACGCCGACAGCAATTGCTTCAAATCGCACTCGCGGAACTTGCTTTATGCCCTCTTTGGCAAAACCGTTTGGAAAATGTTTTTTTACAAAAATACACATATTGGAAAATTCGTTTTCATAAGCGGTATGATCAAACGATTCTTGATTTTCAACCAAAAAATTATCCAAAAACGGAGCTACATCATGTTGAAACTCAAGATAATTGTTGGTAAAGGCAAAAAAACGAAGAATGAGTTCAAAGCCTTCATGCCTTAGATATTTTTCGTTACTCAACGGGCATATGTCTTTAAATTCAGGTTTCTTTTGGCAAGAATCAATAAAATCCGTCAAAGAACCTGGATAAGTTCCACGGCGAAATTCGGAAGCGTTTGCCATCCGACCGCTCCGATTCACTCTGCTAAATATATCTTGTCGCAAAGCATTTGTCGTTCCTGCATCCAAAACAATGATTCTCAATGTTTTATTTTTGAATCTTAGTTGTTGGGCTGTTCCTAAATCTGAAAATTGAAAATTGTTAAGTGACGTTAGCTTTTCAAGACCATTCAAACGCAATTCATTGCTAACAAAACAAGAAAGAGTATTTATTCTTTGTACTCCATCAACGATTTCCATTTTTCCATCTTCTAGCTCTCCCCAAAACATAAAAGGGATAGGAAGTCCCAAAAGAACAGATTCAATAAAATATGATCTGTCTTTTTGTTTCCAGATATAGGCGCGTTGGTAATCAGGTACAAAGAAGTCACCTTTTTTGAATTTTTCAACAATCAATTCAACAGGATAGTCTTTCGTGTCATACTTTACAGACGCGCGATATTCTTCCAATTGATTTTTCGCCAATTCTTTCTGTTCAGGCGTTATTTTAGCCATTACCATTTACCTCCGCAATGTGATTTTTAATGCTAACGCCTATCGCTCTGCCTAATTCAACGGGAACGGCATTTCCTATGTGGACTCCGATTTCCCTGCGATTGAATTCTCGACCAGGGGCAATAAATTCATAGTTTGGCGGGAACGACTGCAACAATGCTCCCTCCCGCAGGGTCAATGCTCTGTCCTGTTCGGGGTGCCCAAAACGTCCGTTGCCGTAACCGTAAAACTGCGTCGTGATTGTAGGCGACGGCGAATCCCAACACATACGCCCGTAAATAGACATATACGTTTTGCCGCTTTTCTTCTTATGGCATTTCAGCTTGAGATCGTCATCCCAATCACGCCACGACCCGCCAGGTACGGAACAGCGAATTCTGCGAAGATTTGTAGCTGACAACCGCGCGGCCGTGTGCATAGCATCTTTTGGGTTTTGCGCTCCAGCGGCAATAGGCGGCATTTCGCCAATATTCTTCTTGACGGTAGGGTAGTTATCTTTGTTGTACAAAGAATCAATGAGTTTTATCTTACCAAGTCGTGACGCCAACAACACCAACCTACGGCGGTTTTGCGGAACCCCATATTCGGGGCAGAAGACCACATTGTAACTCACGTTGTATCCAAACCGTATCAATGCGTTGCAAAAATCGGCGAACACCTGCTCGTTTGCCAATTCTGGAACATTTTCCATCGAAACAATGTCCGGCAAAATGTGTTCAACAATATTCGCGAAAGAATAGAGCAATCTCCACTTGTTATCGCGTTGCCACTCATCGTTTTCGCGCCCTCCGTTTTGTTCTCCTTTGCGGTAACGCTTCGTGTATTTTGAAAACGGCTGGCAAGGAGCGCAACCAACTAATACGCGAACGCTTTCTTCGGGGTACAGTTCCGCGATTTTCTCCGGATGCAAAGCGGACACGTCAGCCGAAATAAACCTAGCATCGCCATTGTTATACTCATAAGCATAACGGCAGGAGTCATCTACATCAATACCGGCAACCACATTAAGTCCAGCAAGGTGTAGCCCGTGCGTTAAGCCGCCGACTCCACAAAACAAATCCACTACCGTTGGCATGAAACCTACCCTCCGTTTCACCGATTTGCCCTTGGATACCAAATTTTACCGTGCACTAACTACAAGTATGCCGCCATCATTATACCACAAAAAAGTGAGGATTGCAATGAATTTGTTTCGTACAATTGGAATAAAAAACAGTTTTTTATGATTTTATTCCAATTATTGAAAACTACGGATATTTTTTATGCAAGTTATTGAAAACTATTGTATTTTCTGGCTTAATATTGTATAATAAAACAGTAAAGCAGGATACACACGTCACCGAACATCACGGTTGAACCATGACACCTCCAGGTCATGTCAGGTGCAAATCCTGAAACCGTGACCACTTTCTACTGT
>JAITDV010000587.1 GCA_031282385.1 Planctomycetaceae bacterium
GAAAAGGTCTATTATCAAAATTAATTGACAAGGAGTCCCCATTCAGATGCTCAAACAAACTCGCCGCGAACAAGTTGGCTACCATTAAAACAACAAAAAGACTTTTTCAGGGACAACTATCTATTGATACTTTACCTGTCGTTCGTAATGAGATATCAACCCACAACACGGCGGCATTTTTTGAATATGTTTGATAAAAAACACACGACTGAATAATTATATTTTTTCTAATCTAAAAAATTACCTTCAGCCAACCTTTCCGGTACGTATTTTTCTGTAACAAAACTAATGTCTCTGTTCGTCAATGCCTCAACTTCCAATTTAAAACCATTTTCTAACATAGTTGCGATTTCTTTTTGCCATGCTTTTTTCTTTTTGAACCATGGATATTCTGATATTTGTTTTGCTCTTTTTTTATCTTGATCGTTTAATGTGATTTTTACGCTGTCTGATAATTTACATTTTGCAAAATCCATACTTCGCAAACCGATATATTTTGCTTCTGGAATAGCCATTCGTTGTGATTCAAAAGCAAGGTTGATAGAGCCTTGTTTGATCACGCTGTAAATATAGTATCCCCATGGATCGTTATCTAAAAGACAATAAATCGGCAAATTCAACTCGTGATGCATTCTGTAAAGTAATCTTCGCATTCCACGCGGCGGCTGACCGGCTCCATGCGTCAAAATACAATGATGTTTTTTCCAAAACTTATCTTCGTTGAAGCGTTGCCATACTGTGTCTTTTTCAACATGTAAAATGAATTTTGCGTTACATTTTTTGAATTGTATTACATCCGGTTCGACAATTGACGGCACACCGTATCCGCCGCTTCCCATTCGCGAACAATCAATTTCATCTCCACAGTCAACAATCTGAATCTCACCAACCATATCACCGCGTTTCTGCGCAAAAAGATGCAACTCCTCCCGCAACGAATTCAATAACACCTCACAATCCTCAATAATCGGATCACAATCCGCTTGCACGTCAAAAGTCTCTTCTTTAACTCCGGCAATTGTATGTTTAAGCAAATAAAAAAGACCTCGAATACTTGTAGTTTTATCTTGATCAATAAGTTGTTTTACACCGCTCGCAACAAGCATCGTTTGCATAAAACTTTTTGCTTGACTTAAATTAAAAAGTTGTCGTTGCGAAGTGCGTTTTCCCATTTCGATAATTCGTTTACGTTCATTGAAGTTGATATTTGACAACGCTCTTATTGGAATATCGACGGCGGGATCGCGTTTTTTACTTGCCCGTTTCACCACCAAATCTGCTAATTCTGTAAGATTTGAAAGTGTTTGAATATCTGTTTTAGTAAGTTTTTTTTCTGATGTTTTTGCCATTGATTATTTTTGGTTTTAAATTTGGAAAATTAAAATTTTAATTTTAGATTTTTCCGATTGTTGATATCTGATCGTACTATAAATTGTGTGACTCAAGAGCGTAAAAGCCTGCTTTCCGATAAGTAAGCAGACGGCGGCAAATGAAATTAAAGTATGAACAGTTTAAAAATTGTTACTTTGTGTTATTGGTTACGGTCAGTTGATAATTATAATTTTAGAGACTTAATTATTATCTTTATCTTTATGTTTTGTTTTGTGTATTTATGATAACTGATACTCCGTCGGGAATAGCTGTTATTGTTGCGTTGGGATTGTTTAATATTTTTACAGCTTCTGTGATTGCTTCTGCGATTGATTTTGCCGGAATCAAATGTAGCTCGCGCACAATTTGTTCCGGCGCATCTGAAATATAAATCACGGTTGCGTGTTTTAGTACCCGCGCGAAAATCTGTGATTGCCATTGATCTACCAATGTTTTTGAATTTGGGGTTTCCATAAATTTTTTTAACAAGTTGTCAAGATTTTTCTCATCGGCAAATGTTTTGTGAAAGTGATAACTTCCATGTCCGTCGTTTGATTTTGCAATTGCGATTATTACGCCGTTTTTTTTGACAGCAGCTTCAGCGGCAGCCATACATTTGACAGCCTGATAAATATTTTGGTCAAGCGGATAACCGCCGTTTGACGTAATAACAATATCCGCCGGAATCGCATCCAACATACAATATTTGCAAAGAAACTCACAACCCGCAACATGAGCTTGCTCACAATCTCCTGCAACAGCATGAATCACTTCTTTTTGACTATTAATTACTACATTGCAAATAAACGCCAACTTTGCCTTACGTGCTGCAAAAATCATATCAGTATGAATAGGATTTTGTTGCAATATACCGGTTCGCGTATGATCGTCGGCGATGAATCTTGCGTTGTGGTTGTAGATAACTGTTTCACGCGATGCTATCCCAGGCAAAATGCTCTTGCGACCGCCCGAAAAACCTGCGAAAAAATGCGGCTCAATAAAACCCTCCGCAATAAGAAGATCAGCATCTATCGCAATTTTATTGAGAACCAAATCACCGCCTGAAGGTAATTTACCAAGATTGACAAATTCAGAATTGTCACAGTCATGCACGATAATATTTTCCGTTTCAAAAAACTTTTGCCCGAATTTTTCAATAATTTCATCGTCCGTTGTCCTGCGATGACAACCCGGCGCAATCAAAATAGTGATTTCCGCATTAGGGTTTTCACACCGAATTTCCGCGAGTAGTTGCGGCATAATCAATTTACTTGGAACTGGACGTGTATGATCACTGGCTATCAAAACTATATTTCGTTTACCACGAACTAACTCCGAAAGCGGCGGCGTCCCTATTGGATTAGAGATTGCATTACGTATCAATTCATCTTGCGAATGCGGAGGAACGTAAGTATGCAACGCCGATTCAAGAACTCCCATAAAACGTAAATTAGATTTATGAAAATCATATTCAAGAAAATCCCGACCATAAGGAAAACGTATCATTTTTGGAATTTTAATAGTACGAACAGTATAGTACAATCAGTTATGTTATTTGTTTATTTGCCATGCGATTACTTTTTTTCCGGTTGCGGCGATTATTTGTCCTTCAATAATTGCAAATCCCGTTATTTGTTCACCGATTGAAAAAGAGTCAATTTGTTTACCCGTTTGATCAAAAATGAAAATTGTCCCCAATCGGGAAACGGCTATCAATTCTTTTTCCGACTTGCCGAATAAATCCGCTGCAAACAAATTATACTCGCCAATAGGTAACGGCTTTTGCCAACGAATTGAACCTGAATCATTCAATACGGCTATAGCAACTTGTTCACCATTTGCCGTCGAAATTATTGTACATAAATCGCCGTCTGCAACATCCGGCAAAAAACAACGAATCGAAAACCCATCAGGACTCAATGACTCCAATCTCTTGCCGTCCGCAGAATACTTTTGCAACCTAACAACAGAATCAATTGCATCAAGACTGTACAATCCGCATTTGCCATTGCGCTTATAATCGCCGATTTGAAACGGAGACGTAATCGCATCATCCCGCCAAATTTCCTTGCCGTTCAAATCAACTACACAAATCGAATCACCGTTCACCAATTTACCATCAATCGCAACCACTCCAACCACCACCTCCGGCTCGCCAACTCCATCAAGATCAATAAACCGAAAATCAGAAATCTTTAATTTCACATCCGCCAACTTACGTTGCGGCACATAACGCAACCGCGATTTAAGATCACAATCAAAAATATGAACTACACTACCATTGTTAGACGAAAAACCAACATAACAATTCTCGCCACAATCAACAGACGTCCGAACCAACGTCAAAAGCTCATCATTGGAAAATCCATCCGGCATAACCTTTCTCAACAAATTTCCAGCCGAATCCAGCAACGCAACACTATTACCGTCACACGGAACAAGTAATATCATTTCATTATTGTCTTGATTTTTTGTTGCGCTATTTAGAACAGTATCTGTACTTTTGTTTGATTTAATATCATCGGATTTAGTGTTGTCAATTTTTTCACAATCAGAATTTTTTTCCGTTTTTTTAACAGTCAACACAGCAATATTACCCGTAGAATCAAGCGGAATCTCCCATTTTTTATTTAATGTAAAAGTTTTCGGCGAACTTTGCGGTGCCAATTTCGGCGTATCCGATTTTTCTGTTGCCGCACAAATCGACGCAAATATTCCTTTCTCCATCATCAATTTTAATTCGTCTGCATGTTGTTTTTTTCTCTGTTGCAGAATTTTTTGTAACTCGTTCAAATTCTTTTCAAACGGTTTTTTGCCAGACTCTACATCTTTTAGAAGTGTACTGATTGACGCCGCTGGAACTCCGCCGCGAGAATAAAATTCCACTCTGTTGTCCGCGTCAATCACGACGATCGTCGGAAACGAATCAACCGCCAACGCATCCGTCAACTTGCCGTCAGATTCATACCAAATCGGTTTACGCAATTCCCAATTCAAATAGTACGGTTTCAATAAATCAATCTGCTTTTTGCCATCTTTACTTTCAACTACATCAGAATTGACGACAAAAAATTGTAAATTATCTTTATCTGCATTTTCATCCACAGCCTTGTAAAATTCGCTTATCGCCAAACGGCACGGCTCACTCCATGTTGTCCAGAAACAAAAAACAGAAATCTTGCCCTGCAAGTCTGCCAATGATTTTTGTAACGATAATTTTGCCGCCTTATTGTCAGAAATATTCATATTGTTTTTGACTGTATCATTATCCTTTGTACCGGCAATTCTAGGCAAATTATCGGCAACATTATTTTTTATCTTATTCGCCGTATTTTCTTGCAAATCGTCCGAATCAAAAATTAACTCCTCAAATTTCAACAATTCAAGATTGGTTAACTTTTTGCCAAGAATCCCAACCTCAACCGGTTCAAATTCCAACACTTGTTTTGCGTTTATAGGCTGCAGCATCTGAAAAGCTTCATCGGCAATCGGTAAATTAAATTGTGCATCGTTCATGTCAATTCGAATCGTTCTTACACTTTCAAAATCAGCGGCAACAAAAAGTCCCTCTACCATGTAATCAAATCTTAATAACGCACTGTTGCGTTGACTTATCCAAAGTACTCTGTCCCCTTGTTCGTGTTTTATCTTAATAAGATCACACGGAATATTGCCGATAGATTGCGATTCCAATAACTCCGTTTTTGCACCTGACGGCAAAAATGTTTTAAGCGGATCATTCGCAAAAAGAAGTACTAATTGCGGCGGAAAACGAAGAATCCCACTCGGGAAAACTATGTTCATGGATTGATCAAGCTCAACATCATTAAACAACTTGTCAAACGTAAACGGATTAGGTGTTGGAAAACATAATACTTGATCAGATAACGCCCTGATTTGCGCATAACAATCCGTACCATTTGAAACCAGTTTGCCATCATTGCACTCAATACGTAATTTGCCATCTTTCTTAAACGCCACTGTACATGACCAAGTTACCGGTTCCGCATCCGGTTGTACCATCTTACCGACAATCATACCGCGACCATGATCTGCATAAGATTTAGCGTTACCATAAACCGTCACCATTCGATTAAGAATGTCTGTTATTTTTTTTTCGTTGTTCTTTTTGTCATTTTCTTCGTCTTTGCCTTCAGTTGTTTTAACGTTTATCGGATTATTTATTTCAATAATAGGATCATGGTCATGAATCGAATCATGGTCATGATCATGTGTTTTGTGCGAACAAGAACAACCATCACCCATCACCAAACAAAACAACACAATAACATACAACAAATTGACTCGAACAAAAGAAATCTTGAATCCGTCATTCATAATATACCTCCATAGCTGTAAGTAAAACCAATTAAATCAAAAAACGTACAAAACTCACATATTTATTTTTTGTAACAATATATAAATTTCATACGGATACGATAAATTATTATATTAAGGTAGTCAAAATTGCAGCTTTTACGCTCTTGAGTCCCTCAATTTATAGTGCGAACAGTATACATACTACATGAAACATTACAAGCAATACACTCCGAAATACACAAAATTACCAAAATAGACAAATACCCAAACTCATTTTAAAATTCGATAACACAAATACGTGAATATTTATCGGTTTTGCGTTATTTCTTCTAAAATTTCGTTTGCACCTTGATCTATCAACTCATCTGCAACCGCAATTCCCAATAATTCTGCTGATTTCATATCTGCTGTTTCTATTGGTATTGTTCTGATTGTCTCAATCATTCTTTGCCCATCCATCGATAAAATTCTTCCGTGCAAAGATAACATTTCACCAGAAACCGAACACAACGCTCCTATCGGTACAATACAACCACCGCGTAACCGCCGCAACATTGCACGTTCCGCAACCACCGATTTGAAAGTCTGTTGATCGCATAGCGGTTTGATTTTTGATGCAGTTTCGAAATCGCCCGATCTTATTTCCAACCCGATTGCGCCTTGCCCAACTGCTGGCAAAAAAAACGGCGGACTCAAAATCGAACCAACCCGATCCAAAAAACCAAGCCGCTCAAGTCCCGCCTCCGCAAGAATAATCGCATCATATTCGCCGGCATCAAGTTTCCGCAATCGTGTTTCAACATTGCCCCGAATCCCGTCAATTACAAACTTGTTACCGCAACGATTTATTATCTGCGTTCGCCGCCGTAAACTACCCGTCCCAATCCGCGAACCTGCCGGTAATTCATCCAACGTACAACAATCAAAACCAATAAAAACATCAAAACAACGCCCCCGACAAAGTACAACCGATAACTCTAATCCTTCTACCTCGTCTGTCGGTAAATCCTTCAAACTATGAACCGCCACATCAATTTCATCACGAAGTAATCCGCGTTGAATCTCCTTCGTGAATACTCCTTGTGCCCCGATATCAACAATCGAACTATCCTGAATCCGATCACCACTCGTCTGAATCACAACTACTTCAGCCAAAACACCAATTGATTTAAGTTGCTCCAGACACAAATCCGATTGCCAACGAGCTAACACACTCCCGCGCGTACCAATACGAAGTACAGACGACATATTACAACAACTCCCACATGATTTTTCTGATTGTTCCATATTTTCGGGGCAATTATACTGCTCATACTATAAGTCACATAACTCAAGAACATAAAAGCTTGCTTTCCAATAAACAAGCAGACGAAAGTAAACGAAATTCAAAGTGTGAATATTTTACAAATTTCTTAATATCGTTTTGAATAAACGTAAATTTAACAATTTATAGTACCAAAATCAAGTCTCCAATGTTTTCATTTAAACTTTTGAGTTCGTTATGTCTTTGTGGAACACAATTAAATTTTAGTAGTTTCTAATTGTTTACATTTTAATTATCGTGAAACTTTTGCTCTTGTGTTTGTGTTAAATTCGTTTACAATCTGACCGCATTTTTTGACAACCAACTTTTGATAACCAATTTTCCCTAATGTTTAATATGTACTGTTCGTCCTATAATTTACGGGACTCAAGAGCGTAAAAACCTACTTTACGATAGATAAATAAGCGGAGGCAAAAGTAATTTAAGGTGTGAACTGTTTAAAATATGCCAAACACACTTTAGAATTTCTGTAACAAAAAAGCGTTAATGCGGACTTTCCGATAGAAACGCTTACGGATTATTGAAAATTAAATTGTGAATAATTTAAAATTTAACCCATCAATCTTATATTTTTTGTAATATGTCCAATCCGATTAGATTTTTTAATACGACAGGTCCTTGCGATCCTGATAAACATTACATGTTGTCTCCGATGGAGAGATTGCAAGGTGCGCAATTAAACCGTTATATCAAAGATGATCTTTACTGGATGCTCCACGCGCCGCGTCAAACCGGAAAAACAACTTTCTTACTCAATTGGATGCGTGAACTCAATACTGAAAATGATGTTGTTTCATGTTATGTTACAGTCGAGAATTGTCAAGGATTGTGTAATATTGATGAGGCGATGGCTAATATTTGTGAATCCATTCGTTTCTACGCTGATGTATATGATATACCCGTACCTGATGATAACATAACAGTAGGCGGAAGCCGATTAAAAAATATTCTTGGCAATTGGTCTGTGTTAGCAGCTCCTAAAAAACTCGTTATTCTTTTTGATGAGGTTGATGTTCTTGAAGGTGAAGTAATGGTTAATTTTCTCCGTCAACTTCGCGGCGGATTCGCAATTCGCGGTATTGGCAAATTTCCAACGTCAATAGCGCTTGTTGGTATGCGGGATTTGAGAGATTATTTGACGGCTGCAAAAGACGGCAAACAGATTAATCCTGGTTCACCTTTTAATATCAAACAAGATTCTGTTTTTATTGGTAATTTTTCAAAAGAAAATATCGCCGATCTCTTTGCCCAACATACCGCCGAAACCGGTCAACAAATTACACCTGAAGCTCTCGATTACGTTTGGGAACAATCACGCGG
>JAITDV010000611.1 GCA_031282385.1 Planctomycetaceae bacterium
CAGGGGTGGTCTCCTACAGGTTATCGAAAAGGTCTATTGTCCAAACTTGTCAATCCTAAAATTTTGATAATTCTGCCCAAAGATAGGTTTTTAGAAGTTGCATTTAGTATCTCAAAATTTTTCCCTACGTCAGAATAGTTTTGATTATTTTTTATGCTTGTTCGGCTTCGGCTAGGATTTTTTTTGCGCTTCCGCCTACTCCGAAACGTTCAACTCCTATTTCGATCATTTTTTGAACTGTCTCAAAACTTCTTACTCCGCCAGAAGCTTTGACTTTAGCGGCGTTGCCAACAATCTTTTTCAAATAAGCGACATTTTCAAAAGTTGCCCCTGTTGGCGTCCAACCTGTTCCGGTCTTGACCCATTCTGCGCCGCCGCTGATAACAGCATCGGCGGCACGTTTCATCAACTCCTCATCAAGATAATGACATTCGATTATAACTTTGAGTGTCTTATCGCCAACAGCATCTTTAACAGCTTTAATGTCATCGCGCACTTCCTGATACATTCTGCTAAGAAGAAAACCGACATTGATCATCAAATCAAATTCATCAGCTCCCAACTTGAGATAGCTTTTTGCTTCCAACACTTTTACTTCCGTAGTTGCTCCACCGGCGGGAAAAGCAACAGGTGCGCCGATTAGGAATTTACCGTTAAGTTCATTCCGGTACTGTTGTAAAAGCGTAATAAAAGAAGGCAACACAAATACCGCCTTGCAATCATACTTGACCGCAAGCTCAGCGTATTCGCGAACTTCTTTTTGAGTGGAGTTAGCTTGTACTGCACTCACATCAAGCATTGACGCAATTGTTTTAACATCTGTTTTCATTGAATTATTTTTTTGAAAATAGTTAATTGTTTACCGATTTTAAGGAAATTTCGCACATTCAACTGAGAATAGTTACATCAAGTTATTCTTCATCTGTAGGTTTATTTATCCATTTGAAATCCATTTCAGCGCGGATACTTTCAAGCCATGCTTCACGGGCTTCAAACAATTTACTTTGTTGTCCGATTTGTAAATAAGCGTTGGCTGGTGCAGTCTTGAAATCTTCCCACATTGAATCTTCTGACGGAGATATACTTGTGAGTCTTATAATATGAACGGTAGTTTGAGGTTGATTAAAAACAGTACCAACTTCGCCGATTTCAAGCCCCGAAGCAACACGCATAAATTCCTCGCCTGGTGCAAAAATAAATTTGTTACCGAATTCTGCTTCGCCGTAACGAACACCTTTTTCCCTGACTTCGCCCAAACGAATCGGCGAACCCGCATCAATCGAATAACCATAAGTCAACCACGTAAACGGCTCCGTTTCCGTAACCGACAACACTTCCGGCTTCGACGCTAAAGTAACGTTGAGCGGTTCTTTTGTTGTCCGCGTTGTTTCTGCCAAATCTTGTGCCGCCTTAAACGCTAATTCCCGCGCTTTCACTTCCTTCCAACGCTTGACCACTTTATCACGCAAACCCGCAACAGCATCAATATTCGCAGGTATCTCTTCGTTTACGAAATCAGTTGCCCAAATAAGAATACGCGAATATTCGTTACCAATTTTGTGCGCTTGATATTCATACGGTCGCACCTTAAACCAATTAGTAATAAATTCACGTTCCAACTCGCCGCGCACAAATTCAGAACGACGCATAATATCAAATATCGTACCCAAATCCTCCGAAACTACAGCAAGATCATACTCGCCAATTATTGACGAAAAATCAGGCGCAGGCGGAACAGCTATTGACAAATCCGGATTCTCAATCTTTTTATCAATATACTTTCGATAAATGTCATAATGTACTCGCAATTTTTCTTCAACCTCGGCAAGAACTTTATCAATTTTTATCTGCGTCAAATGATGGCGAATATCATTTTCAACTTCCGAAAGAGGGCGATACAAAGTATCCGAACTAGCAACTTCATCAACTCCAGATTTCACTTCCGCCGGTTTCACTTCTATCGGTTTCACTTCCGCCGGTTTTGTTTCTGCCGGTTTCGTCTCTGCCGGTTTTGCTTCTGCCGGTTTTGTTTCAACCGGTTTCACTTCTGCCGGTTTTGTTTCTGCCAGTTTCGTCTCAACCGGTTTCACTTCTGCCGGTTTTGTTTCTGCCGGTTTCGTCTCAACCGGTTTTGTTTCTGCCGGTTTTGTTTCTGTTGGTTGATTTGCAATTGGTTCTTTTACTTCGGCAACAGGTTCATTTTGGAATGAGACCAATTTTATTTCCGGTTTATTGGATAAATTATTGTAACGAAAATTCTGTACTGAATTTATTTCTTTATTTTTTCGTTTTCTATTTTTGGTTTATTTTCAGGAGTTTGTTCAGTTGGTTGTTTTATTTCAGGGGTTGTTACTGGCAGAGCAGTTTCGGGTTGAGTTGTAGTTGTTGAAGTTCTATCTAATATTTCGAGTCCGGGCAACTTATTTCCCAAGCCGCCAAGTCCGCCTAATCCGGTTGGATTCAAGTTTGGGATAGCTTCGTTTAGTTGGAATTTATCGGGACTCATGCCCGGTAAATCGGGCAATTCTTTTTTCTGTGGAACTGGTTTACGAAACAACTTTTCTTTGTTTTCGTTGTAATATTTTTCGACGTCTTGTTTTGAAATGGAGTCGAGTATTTTCCGGCTTGGAATACCTCTAATATAACTGAACGCAATTTGTTTAGGAAAAGCAAAACCTGTTTCAGGCAATGTCGGATTGAATTGACGTTTTTTATGTTCGTTGAAGAAACTTATTATTTGTGCGTTTGTTGGATCGGGAACTTTGTCAATAAACGACTCAACTTGCAATGTCGCAACTTCGAGAGTAATTTTTTTATTGAGTCTTTGATACCAATCCCATCTTGTTGCCGGCAAAACTGCATTTTGAGAAATGGCAAACAGCCGCAACATTTGATTTTGCCGTAATTCTTCGGAGAGGAGATATTCAAGGAATTGTTCGCTCATATTCAGTTCTTCAAGTACTTGATTGAGATTTTGTTTTGTGAGCATGTTATTGGTCGTCGCTTTTAACAAGTCAATAACCATATTTGGACTCACAACTACTCCTTGATCCTCAGAATAACGCGCAACCAACCAACCATTGATCAATTCTTCATCATTGATTTTTCCTTCGAGTTGACCTACTTTCATTACGAGTATTTCGAGTTTTGATAGTTGTTCGCGTGAAGTTAGTAATGACGGATTTGATTGGAGGATTGATATCCAGAGCCGTTGGTAGAATCGCGCAAGATTTTCACGATTTTTTCTCAAAGTATCCAGGAGTAGCGGGTCAACTTTACCATGATGTCTTGTGCTGGCAAAGTCGCCTTGTCCTTCAACGTATCTAATGCCTGGCAACAACTGCATTACTGCCGGCAAAATAATAAACGATATCATTGCCATAATTCCAAGTGATGCCAATAAAATCACTTGATTCTTTCGGAACATCGTAAATGGATTAAAAGTTCTTTTTTTATTCGTCATAAAATCCTTCAAACCTTTTTCTTCAAATTTTGTTAATTGTTAGTTTTTAAACTGTTCACACTTTAAATTTCGTTTACCTTCGCCTGATTACCTATCGGAAAGCAGGTTTTTACGCTCTTGAGTCACGCAATTCACAGTACGAACAGTATAAACTGTTCAAACTTATAATTTCTGCAACCTGCACAAATTTTGCAACCCGAAATTCTAAAATATGTTCGTTTTATTTAACCTGTTACTTAATCGGCACAATGTCTCTCGGCATTGTGATCTCTGAATTTTCTTGTTTCTATCAAAACGCGATCAATTATGTTACGCAAATAAAAATTATATCAATTACGCCAAAATTTATTCTTGTACAAGTCGTTCTTTCTTTTTGCTATAGTTTAATTTATCGTGTTTACAAATCGTTTAATTTGCATGGAATAATCGTTACCGAAATTACTGTTGCCCAATCCCGCAAATCCCAAAGAAGGGGGAATTATAACAATTTGATAAAAACTGTTAAAGACGAATTTCGATATTTTTTCGAACAATTAGGTATATTTTTTAAGTTGTTCACAATTGACGGCATTTCTAAAGTAACTATTTAGTTTATTCAGTCGTGTATTTTTTTATCAAACATGTTCAAAAAATAGCAACAATTCATTAACTAGATCTTTTCGATAACCTGTAGGAGACCACCCCTGACCCCTCAGAAGAAGGGGAATTATTCGCCTCCGAAGAAGGCATCTTCTTATTCCCCTCCTTCGGAGGGGCTAGGGGTGGTCTCGGAGGAGTTAAAGGCGGTTTTTCGTTGTAGTTTTTTTGCTGCGTTGATGTATTTTTAGGTTAGAAAAAAGGTCTATTAATTGTGTGTTTGGGTTTTGTTGTTTTATATTTTGATTTCGCCTCGAATGCGACAGAATGGTTATTTTCCAAAAAACAATTCTGTGAGTTTTGTTGCAATTCTTTTTTCCGCCATCATTGGATCGACATTTGTTTTCCATTTGTTGTAGTGTTCAGTTTTTTTGTGTTCTTCTAATCCGGTTTCGTCGGTGTACACTTCGTACAAGATGAATTTTGTCTGATCGTTATCTTGTTGCAAAACATCGAAGCGGATATTTTTTGGTTCTTTTACGGTATTTTCTGCGTTTTCAAGACTTTCGATTTTGAATTGCTCTACGTATTCGGGCAAAACATTTATGTTGACGATGTAAATAAACATATTTCTTTAATGTGGTTAAATTGTTATCATTTTTCAAAAAACCGCCCAATGGTTCCATACCAAGCGCACCTTAAATTTCAGCAACACAAAAACAAGTTACCCAAAACTCAAATGCGAACAGTTTACACTGTTCACACTTTAATTTTCCCTTACCGCCGCCTGCTTACCTATATTGGAAAGCAGACTTTTACGCTCTGGAGTCTCGAAATTTATGGCACGATCAGTTAAGGGGCGTAAAGTGTAAGCAATAGAAAAATGTTTGCAAGAGGTAGGGACATTTTCGTGAAAAACTGGGTAAATAGTTGTCCCTGAAAAAGTCTTTTTGTTGTTTTAATGGTAGCCAACTTGTTCGCGGCGAGTTCGTTTGAGCATCTGAATGGGGACTCCTTGTCAATTAATTTTGA
>JAITDV010000630.1 GCA_031282385.1 Planctomycetaceae bacterium
GGGTCAGGGGTGGTCTCCTACAGGTTAGCGAAAAGGTCTATTATCAAAATTAATTGACAAGGAGTCCTCATTCAGATGCTCAAACGAACTCGCCGCGAACAAGTTGGCTACCATTAAAACAACAAAAAGACTTTTTCAGGGACAACTATCTAATCTTGCATCAGGAATTTTTCGATTTGATGGATTAACATTTGCGGAACAATTGGTTTGCTACAAAAAGCATCCATGCCGACCTCAAAACATTTTTGAATATCATTTTTCGTTGCATTAGCAGTCAACGCAATAATTGGTATTCGTTTTCTGCCTTGATCCAGTTCCCATCGACGTATTAAATCAGTTGCCTCAAAACCGTCCATCTCCGGCATCTGGCAATCCATCAATATCAAATCATAATCCCGCTTCCGAACAATATCACATGCCTCATTGCCATTGAGAGCTAAATCACACGTAAAGCCAGCCTCAATCAATAAATTCTTCACCACAATCTGATTGACCCGATTGTCCTCAACAACAAGAATATGAACCTTGCCCGATAATTTTGATAAAAATCTGTTTTTCGATAAATCATTATTCTCATTTTTCTCATTGCTATTGCTGTACTTCACAGCCCTTTTTAACTCGCCCTTCATCTCCATGTCAATGCGTAATAACTGATTCATCACCGAATCAAACAACGTCGAAATTGACGCCGGTTTGCTAATAAGAACCACGCCTTGCTCCTGCAAGAAATCCGTTTCCGAATCGTCATCAAGAGAACGCAACAAAATTATCTGTGGATTCTCCACTGTTGCCCTTTTACATAAATCCAAGATTTGGCGTATTAACTCAATACCGGTTATATCACTAATGGCGTTGTTGATAATAAGCAGTTTAAACGTATTAAAATATGTTGCCTCATTGTTGAGTTGCGTGATTACCTCATCCGTATCACTCACCTGACAATCCAATCCCCAATCCAATAATTGCGAATGAATTGTTTCTCTTTGCGATAAATTATCATCAATAACAAGAACTTTTTGACCTTTAATTTTATACTTATCATTGATTTGCCGATAAATTAACCTGCTGCAAAATAATTCATCCGAAAGAGAACAATCATGCACGCAATGTTTACACTCTATCGAATCCGACGATAAACACGGAATAATTGTCGGATCACAATCCAACGGAATCGTAAACCAGAAAGTCGAACCTTGTCCTTTTTCACTTTTAACGCCGATATTGCCGCCCATCAAATCAACCAGTCTCTTGGAAATAGCCAGACCTAAACCTGTTCCGCCGTACAAACGATTGTGAGAAATGTCAACTTGTGAAAACGCTTTGAATAAACGGTCAATCCGATCATGCTGAATCCCTATACCCGTATCATGCACACTAAATTTGACATTCAATTTCGACTCCTTGACCGATTCAAGCGTTACTTTAACCTGAACTCCGCCTTTTTCGGTAAATTTGATTGAATTGCTAATTAAATTGATCAGAATCTGCCGAATCCTTCCCGAATCGCCTAAAACAACACGAGGTAAATTACGGCTAATATAAACACCTAATTCCAACCTCTTATTATTCGCACGCGAAGCAAGAATCCGCAACACAAATTCAAGCATTGCCAATAAATCAAATTGCTCCGAATCAATTTCCAATTTGCCCGCTTCTATTTTGGAAAAGTCAAGAATATCATTGATCAATGAAAGAAGCGATTTGCCCGAATCATTAATCAATTGAGCATACTCGCTCTGCTTGACGCTCAATTCCGTATTCATCAATAACTCCGAAAGCCCAATAACTCCATTAAGCGGCGTTCTGATTTCATGACTCATGTGCGCAAGAAACTGACTTTTTGCCTGATTCGCCTCTTCTGCTTCATTTTTGGCTCTTTCCAGATTTTCAGCAAAACGCCGTCGTCCCAAATGATACGCTAAACCTTGAGCGAGCAGCGTTAGTTGTTTTATATCCGTGGCGTCATAATGTTTCTTTTTGTTGCCGACGCCCATAATACCGATTGACCGATTGTCGTCAATAATCGGTAAATTCATGTGAGAACGGATAAAAAAATGACCTGCCGGAAAATGACGCTTGCCGGGCAACGACATAAAATCGTCATGAATGATCGCTTGACCGGTTTGAAGACATTCGGTTAAAGTTGCCGAAAGCGTATGAGGTGTTCCTTGATCGGTCTTGGTCGGCAACGCACAAGCCAATGATTTACCTTGAACGATGGAACGAAATGGCAATGTATCTTGGGCATGTTCTAAAAGCACGATATAACCCATTTCGCTTTGCGTCAACTGCACTGCCGTTTCGATAGTAAAATCCACTATTTCTTGTTCCGAATTGTCCGTCATTTGCGCCAATTGAAGTAACGCATTCAAACGAGTCTGATCAAGCTGCAATCTTTCCAGATGCTGATGACGTTCCGTAACGTCAAGAATAACAACAATAATTTGTAAAATCGTATTATCGGAATTTCTAATAACAGAAACATTCATTTCAGCCCATAGAGCCTCGCCGTCTTTGGAACGCAGCAAAAGCTCAATCCGAAATTTATTACTAAAACCGGTAATAACACGGTTTCGTTCAAATGTAAGACAACTCTGTTCCAAAAATTCGGAATCATAAATCATTTCCGATTTTTGCCCTAATAATTCTTCTTCAGAATAACCGACAAAAACACAAAAAGCCGCATTGACAGAAATGAAACAAAAATTCTTGTCAAGAAAGAAAATCGGCGAATTACTGTTATCGATCAACACCTGAAGTTGTGAACGGCTTTGTTTGAGTTCCTGCGAATGTTTTTCGATGATTTCTTTTTCCAATCGTTTTTTAATTTGCAATTCTTGCGTATCATTTGGCAATTGCGATATTACGTTTTCATTTTTCGGTTGACTGATAGAATTGAATTGTCCGGCGGCGTTCTTGCCAAAACAAATAATTCCTTCAATCCGACCTTGTAAATCAATCAGAGGTTCGATCTGAAATTCATAGTTTAATTCGTCGATTTTGACAACATTCTCTGTACGTTGTCCTTGCATAGTAAGATGGCAAATCCGAATAAACTCAGGAAATCGATTCATTATTTCGGCGATATTTTTGTCGATAGCAATATCGGGAAACAGAATCTCAAAGTGTTTATCATTTTTATAACAAAGTCGAATAATTCCTTTAGTGTCGGCGGCAAAACACGAAATACCGGCATGACGCACCAACGAATGTAATATCGAATTGGCATTAAAATACGGATTAACACAGGAATTTAATGAGTCATATTGAATTGTCATAAATATTAGATTTGTATCGACGTTAATGTTAACATACTTCCCAAAATCACTACGCCAAACGGATAATGATAATAAAAACCGCAATAAATTCAAGCGTATTTTATTTTATCCGCGAGTTAACTCAAATTATCACGATAAAAAATTAACGCCAATTGATGAAAATTCGGATAAAAAGAATTAAATATCTATTTCTGATGATTGAACCGAAACGTTTCGAGCCGGAAGTTTACGTGTATTGCCGGTATTCATCATGTAATAGTTTTTATTCCATCTTTGTTTCAGTGCAAAGCAAATCGTACAAGAAACCAATAACAAAATTACAACATATACCGTTCGTACTATAAATTGCATGACTCAAGTGCGTAAAAACCTCTTCCCGATAGGTAAGCAGGCGGTGGTGAAAAAAATTTGAAGTGTGGACAGTTTAAAATAGTTTCATCTTAATACCTTTCATCGTTTTAGGGACACTAATAGACCTTTTCTCTAACCTAAAAATACATCAACGCAACAAAAAACCTACAACGAAAAATCGCTGTGAGTTGTGAGGGAAACTTTGATTCCGGCGTTGGCGAGTCTTGCGATTTGGCGTTGTTTTTCGGGATGCAAGTTTAATTCCGGTTCGTCTATCATTAAAATATCGCCGGGCGCGGCAACGTAACGCAAATAATTTCCGAACAAAAATAACGCCCGAACTCTCATTCATACATAACCGCGACTTCGGATTCGACGCAGGAATAAAATACGGGATTCCATCAATCACATCAAAATCTCCGCCAAATAATTTTTTGAACTGGTCAAAAATATCAGGAAATTTTTGGATCAAAATCCCGTCGTTACGGTATCTGCCGTTTTTAATTTTGCGCAAAAAATCAAGATTCCGCACAACCGGAAATGGAATTGTTGAATCTCCGTTACGGCGATTATGTTGTGTGTTGTCGGTCAAATAATGATCCGTCGAATCATACTCCGACCACAACATCATTATCCCTTCGCGCTCTGCACAAAGATAAAACGGTTCAGGAAAAAAATGGGAGAAAAATTTGAGTTTATCCTGATCCGTTGAATTTCCTTCAAATTGCAGAACATCAACTTCAACATCAACATCGCCAAGAAATTGTTTTGGCGTAGCAAAAACACGCGGTAGAATTTTTTTGTATTTTTGCAACGATAATTTAATACTGTTGTTTTTAAGTTTGTTGAAATCTATTTCAGTAACACCGGACGGCAAGATTTTTTTAAAACAATATTGCAAATAATCCAGAGTTTTACTTGGAAGAAAACCGATGATAAGATTTGACCAATATTCAAGAAATCCGTACAAGGCATAATTGATATATGTTTTGCCGGTATTGTTATCACCGCAAATAAAGGTCAAATTGCCGACTTCAAAATCGGCTTCCCGAATCACGCCAAGTTTTTGAATGTTGACCCGAATCATAATATAATTGTGTTGAAAATAAATTTGCTTTGAACGGTGTGGTTTTAAACTGTTCACACTTTAAATAAAGCAAGCTTTTGCGTTTTTGAGCCGCGCAATTTATAGTACGAGCAGTATATTGACGATTTTTTGTAACAGTTTAGTACGAACAGTATATTAACCGCAATGATTAATAATTATGAAACACTAAAGCAAAAATTTTCTTAGTGAACTCTGTAGTTGCACAATATTAGTTTACAGTGAAACTGTGTTGTGGTAAAAATAAAATAAACGATAATTTTTTCTTCTCGCATTAAAATAATGTTTCCGCTAATTATGCAGAATGGTAAAAGAAAAACAAGATGTAAACAAATCAATAAGAGAGTTATAAACTGTTCACACTTTACTTTCGTTTATCGTTGCCTGCTTACCTATCGGAAAGCAGGCTTTTACGCTCTTGAATCACACAATTTATAGTATGAACAGTATAACGTGGGTGTTACAAATTGTTGTTGTAATTAATTTTTTTTAATTTGCGCAACGGAAATTATTTTTTGATATGGATCAATTTACTGGATTTATTTTTGGCGATACAGACAGACCGGAGTTTCAATTTCTGCATAGCTCGGAGTTTGATTTTATGCGCAAGATTTTTATTCGGAGCAATGAAAAATATACTGGTTATGGAGAAGTTATTGATATTGCGGCGGATGAATTTGATCCGGATATAATTGTGATTGCTCAAAGTTATCCTGATCAATTTTCGACAAATTTCATATATTGGGTTAAGCATTGTTGGTCGCTTGTGCCGGTTATTTTGTTGCTTGGTGCAAGTAACAGCGGCGAGGTGCGGACGGGAATGCCGCTTATGGGGTGCTTACGAATTTATGTTCATGAGTGGAATAACTTTTGGTATGATCAGTTGCGTAATTATGCTGTAAATAACAAATCTATTTTTGATTTACCGCCAACTTGCGGCGACGATGAAATTTTTCTTGCGTTACCAAATAAATTATCTAAACTATCGTATAAAATTTCAAAAAATAAGATCAATTCCGATGATGTTTGTCTTATCGTTTCAGGTGAAGGTGTACTCGGCAACGATTACACAATGAATAAACTTCTCGCAGATTACGCAAGTTCTCTTGGTTATTATTGTGCATTTAATCTTCAAAATCTTCGTGTTCAACCTAAACTTGTGTTAATTGATACGGATGATTCGGGATTTGGTTGTATTATTGAAAGCGTTCAAAGATTGAGGTGTTTATTTGCCGATTCAAAAATTAACGTTTATATCAATTTTCCCCGATTTAACGAGATTGCGGAGTTAAAGCGAATAGGGGTAGATGAGGTGATTTCGAAACCATTTTTTTGGTATTGAGTTATGGCGTCCAATAGTATCCGAAAGGCGGCTGTATTCCTGATTAGTATTCCTAAAGATCAGGCTAAAATTATTTTGTCGCGTCTTGATCCGAAGCAGATTGAAGTTGTGATGACGGAGATTGCCAAGATTGGTCTTGTTACGCCGGAGGAGCAAGAGAATGTTATCCGTGAGTTTTCTAAGGCAAATCCTGCCAAGTTGGTTGGTTCTGTTGGCGGATTTAGTGTTGCGACGGAGTTAGCGGAGGCAGCTCTTGGTCAAGAGGGTCTTGCGGTTATAGATGGTGTTCGGAGTTCGCTTGAGGCGATTCCTTTTGGATTTTTGCAAAAGGTTGATAGTGAGAATTTACTTACGTTTATTATTGACGAGTATCCGCAGACGATTGCGCTTATTGTTGCGCATCTTCGACCTTCGCAAGCGGCGGACATAATCAATGGTTTACCGCCGGAACGGCAACTAACAGTAATAAGACGAATTGCGGCAATGCAGCAGACGAATCCTGAAATAATAAAAGATGTAGAAAAAGGTTTAGAAAACAGGATGTCAAGTGTGATGAGTCAGAAGTTGGAAAGTGCGGGCGGTGTTGGTAGTGTGGCGGAGATATTGAATGTTATTGACAGATCGACAGGGCGGACAATTATGGAAAATCTTGCGCAAGATGATCCTGAATTGGTTGAGGAAATCAGGCGGTTGATGTTTGTGTTTGAGGATATTCTCAAGTTGACGGACAAGGATATTCAAGAAATTCAAAAGAATGTCGAGAGTAATCAATGGGCAATTGCTCTCAAAGGCGCAAGCGAAGACCTCAAACAAAAAATATTCAAAAACATGTCAAAACGTGCAGGAAAAATGTTGCAAGAGGAAATGGATTTTTTGGGACCGATGCGTTCGTCGGATGTTGAGCGTGTGCAGCAGGAGATTGTTGACGTAATTAGGAAACTTGAAGATTCCGGCGAAGTTACCGTACATTCCGGCAAGGGCGGCGAAGAAAAATTTATTCAATAGGAAATTTCCTAATAATAAATTATTAGAGATGCTCAGTTGAATATGAGTGGAGATTGATGATGAAGAGATTGATTTTGATTCTGAAGGTTGTGATATTTATTGTGGTTGTGGTTTGGGTTATTTGGGAGTTGAACAAATCTTGGAACAAGATTGGCGAGATAGAGTGGAAGGCGAATTATTATTGGCTTTTATTTTCTGCGATATTTTATTTTTTGGCGTATATTCCTACATCGTTGTTCTGGCGTTATTCGATGTGGTCGCTTGGTCAACATCCGGGTATTTATGAGTCTCTTCGTGCTTATTATATTGGTCATCTTGGGAAGTATGTTCCAGGCAAGGCGATTGTTGTGGTGTTGCGTAGTGGTTTGCTGAATCGTGAACGAACAAGTGTGAGTGTAGCGGCGGCGGCGGTTTTTTTGGAGACGCTTACAATGATGGCAAGCGGCGCGTTTTTATCGGCGTTGATTGTTATTATTTGGTTTCGGGACATGCAGAATGGTTTTTGGCTTACGTTATTAGCGGTTGGGCTGGCGGTTTGTGCGGGGTTGCCGATTATTCCGCCGGTTTTCCGCAGATTAACAAAAAAAGTAGGCGTAGGACGAAATGATCCTGAAATAGATCGAAAGTTAAATGGGTTAAGTTTTAAGACGTTGGCGATTGGTTGGGGATTAACAATTTTGACGTGGTTATTTTTGGGATTGAGTTTGTGGAGTGCGGTGAATGGTGTAGGGGTAGTTACGGGTTCACTTTTTGCGAATGGTTGTGAGTTGATGGCGAGATTTACGTTAGCGGCGTCGTTTTCGGTGGTGCTTGGATTTGTGTTGATGATGCCGGGTGGAATTGGAGTACGGGATTTTGTATTAGCGCAAGTTTTGACAATCTATTTCGCAGAAAAACTTGGTAACGATATGGCATTAGCAACTTCTTACGCAATAGTTGTTGCCGGCGTGCAACGTTTAATTTCAATTCTTGTAGAACTATTTGCTGCTGCTGTAATGTTCAAAAAATGGTAAAGAAACTGTGTGCGTTGGAAAAACGGTAGAGAAAAGATGTTTTGCATCTTTGAGAAAGAAATCACCAACCCCAAAAAAATCACTTACATTAGACCTTTTCGCTAACCTGTAGGAGTTAAGGGCGGTTTTTCGTTGTAGGTTTTTTGTTGCGTTGATGTATTTTTAGGTTTAGAGAAAAGGTCTATTAACTCTTGCCAAATTTGTACGTGATACTGCCCCCTCTGGGGCTCGAACCCAGAACCTACGGATTAAGAGTCCGTTGCTCTACCAATTGAGCTAAAGGGGCAAAATTTTTTGTACAAAAAAACGAAAAAACGTTCGAGCAGTTTACTGTTTAAAAGCTCGGAAAGTATATCACAATATCACACTCCACAAAGGGGGGGAATAAAGATTGTAAATTTACAATTTGCAATCTATAATTACAATTATATTGAACATATTTTATACTGATCGTACAATAAATTGCGTGTACTCAAGATCGTAAAAGCCTGCTTTCCGATAGGTAAGCAGGAGGCGGTAAAGGAAATTAAATTTTGAGCTGTTTAAACTGTTCACAATTTAATTTGTAATTGTCTATTTAGTTTGTGAGTCAAGAGACTGTTAGTTAGTTAATTAGTTAAAAAGCTTTAACAAGTATTTTACCCCGCAAGGGGCAAAGCGTAACAACCCACCGCAACGCGGTAGGAAACCAATCACCCCTAAAAATCGCCTTGAAAGGGCAGTGGTGAAAAATCACCAAGTTTCTGCCTTTGCCCTTACAGGGCGGATTTTTGTGGGAGTCATTTCCCGCCGCGTTGTGGGGGATTGTTATGCAATGTCCTTTCAGGACGAAATACTTGATAACGTATTTTAAGTAATTGTCTGTTGCTCCATAAACTAAAGGCAACTTCTAAAAACACATTTTTGACGGAATTATCAAAATTTTCATAAATTATTTAATTCGTGAAAATTAGTGGAGATTCGCGGACAGAATGAGTTTTTAGAAGTTCCTAAATAGACAATTACTTTAATTTTCGTTAACGTTGGCGGGCTTACCTATCGGTAAGTTTACTTTAACGCATTTGTGTACAAAATTATAATATGTGTTCGGTATTAGAACCTTTAATGATTCATTTTAAACAAATTGCCGAAATAATCCTTGTTTCCGAATTAATTCAGTACCGGATTCCGGTCGTAATTTGTACAAAAAAACGAAAAAATGTATGAAAGACATAGCTGTCTCAGAACAATTATTGCAAATCATCAATGAACCGTTTGCTATTATAAATCCTCAAAATGGCGTGTTGCTTTGGAGGAATGCCGCATTTGATCAATGGGTTCAATCTGTTGTTAAATTACCTGCCGTACAATTTGTAGCGGAACTTGCCGAAAATAACTGTGAAACTCTTATTCGATTGGTACAAGATGAACAACAAACAACATCAAATAATAATTGTTACAATAATTCATCTGTATCGGGAATTAAAAGTAATATGGTTATGTTGGAGTCGGCAGAATGGAAAGGCAATTTTGCGGTAACTCCGATTTTGTTTCAAAATGAGGCTGCTGTTGCAATTTTATTTCACGATAAGTCTGACAATATCTCCACATCTATTGTCGAGAAGTACAGTCGGGATGAATTTTTACGTAAGCAAAATCAGGCGTTGATTGATTTGAGCAAGGACCCGATTCTCACAAGCGGCGATTTTAACGAAGCTGCAAAATGTGTTGCCAAAGTTACGGCTCGTGTTCTTAATGCTGCACGGGTTGGGGTGTGGTTATTGAAGCCGGACAAGTTGGAAAATATTGCAATGTACGTGTCTGTAACGGATACGTTTTCGGTTGATCCGCCGTTTGATGCGTATGCTTATCCTATTTATATTCCGCTCTTAAAATCAGAACGAAGTATCTCAATTCCTGATACGAAAACTGATACCATTTTACCTGGAATAGCAGATGGTTATGCGCTTAGCGGGATTCGTGCGCTTTTGGACACGCCGATTCGTATTAACGGTGAAGTTGTTGGTACGGTTTGCACGGAACACGCGGGACAACCTCGTGAATGGACTTTTGAGGAGAAGACATTTGCGGCGTCGGTTGCGGATTTTTGTGTTATTGCTCTTGAGTCGTCGAAAAGGCGCGAGAGTCAACGCCGGATGGAAACTTTGATTTCAAATTTACCCGGAATGGCATTTCGGTGCCGAAATAATTCGCCTGAATTTACAATGGAATTTGTCAGTGATGGTTTAACAAATATTACGGGTTATGCTCCAGATGATTTGATGAACAACAAGAACATGACGTTTTTTGATCTGGTGCATCCTGAAGATCGGGAGTTGCTTCTTGCTGATAACAACCGCACGCTTGTTGTCGGTCAACCATTGGAATCAACGTATCGTTTTGTTCACAAGGATGGCAGTATTAGGTGGGTTTGGGAGCGTTCTGTTGTTGTTGAGATTGATCCTTTGAATCCGAATTACAGTGTATCGGAAGGTTTTGTAACTGATATTACGGAGCGGCGGCGATTGGAAGAAGCTGAATTAGCGTCGCGGGCAAAAAGTGAATTTCTGGCAAATATGTCGCACGAAATACGGACGCCGATGAACGGAGTAATCGGATTAACAAATTTGCTTGCCAAGACGCCCTTATCGCCGTTGCAACAACAGTATGTTGAGACGATTCAGCAGAGTGCGACGTCTCTTTTGGCGGTGATAAATGATGTTTTGGATTTTTCTAAAATTGAAGCGAAAAAATTAGTGCTTGAGCAGATCGAATTTGAACCCGGTAAATTGCTTGAAGATATTTGTGATGCGATTGCGGTGCAGGCGCATAGTAAGAATTTGGGATTGACGTTAATAATTGATCCGTCGTTTCCGTCGGTTTTGATTGGCGACAGTGTGCGGGTGCGTCAGATTCTAATAAATCTTTTGAGTAATGCGGTCAAATTTACGTCAGAAGGCGGAATACTTGTTGAGGCAAAATTGGTTTCTATTGATGGAGACAAGTGTACGATATTTATGTCGGTCAAGGATTCAGGAATCGGGATTCTGCCGGAGAAGTTGGCGTTGCTTTTTGATCCGTTTTCGCAAGCGGACACTTCGACAACGCGGCGTTATGGAGGTACGGGATTGGGATTATCGATTAGCAAGCAGCTTGTTGAAATGATGAACGGGCAAATTCAAGTAGAGAGTCAACCCGATCAAGGTTCTACTTTTTCTTTTACGATAACGCTTGGGTTACCGAAATCCGAAGTAACCGATCACACAACGACAAACAAATTATCGCAAATTTTATTGGGACATTCGGTTTTAATTTTTGACAAGCATAATTTGACGCGCAAGTCTCTCAAGGTAATTTTAGGGAGTAGAGGTGCAGAAGTATGTGAAGCGGAAAATCTTGAGCTGTTTATTGATTTGATTAATCGCCGTATTGAGTCAGGCAAGACGTTTGATTGGGTGATTGTGAATATTGACAAATCGCGAGCAGAGGTTGTCAATGCAATTTCAAAATTTCCAAACAACATATTGTACAACTCGATTCGTTATACGCCGATGTTTCCGCTTGGGGGTGCGATTGATTTGGGCGAGGTGTTGTTGCCGAACAGTGTTGAGTTTTTGACAAAGCCGGTACGGGCGTCGAATGTTTTGGATGTGTTGCGAAAATTTATTCCGGATGCAGGCGGACAATTAACGGATACGGACAACGAAGACAGAGCTGCAAGAGAAGCAAGTCCGCTAAATATTCTTTTGGTAGATGACGTCAAGGTGAATATTATGGTGGCGAATGCGTTGTTGACTTCTTTTGGACACAACGTACATTCAGTAATGAATGGTGTTGACGCGTTGCGGGCGTTAAAGGATCGGGATTTTGACATGGTATTTATGGATTGTCAGATGCCGGAGATGGATGGTTATCAATGTGCAAGATTGGTACGTTCAAATGATTCGGGAGTAAAAGATACAAAAATACCGATTATTGCAATGACTGCACACGCAATGAGCGGCGACCGTGAAAAATGTCTTGAAGCAGGAATGGACGACTACATCTCAAAACCGATTTCACAAGAAATGATCCAAACCGTTATAGAAAGATGGAAAGGAAAAAAAAGTAACAGATAGTTTAACGCGGCTCGCCAATAAGTAAGCCCGCCAACTAAAATTAAAGTGCAAACGTATCTATGCAGTAGATGTTTTTTGTGTTGTATTTGGAGAACTATGGCTGAAAGCCTATTGCAAAAAATTTAACTATATTGTTCGTACCATAATCACCAATAAACAATTAAAAGATTATGTTAGAAGTATCGGAATTATTGAAGAAGGTTCGTCGTATTGAAATAGTAGCTAATCGTGCAGTCAACGATTTTTTTTCAGGTCAATACAAAAGTGTTTTTCGCGGTCGCGGTATGGAATTTAATGAAGTTCGCGAATATCAAGCGGGTGATGACATCAGGTCGATTGATTGGAATGTTACGGCAAGAGCGGGCAAGCCGTTTATTAAGCGGTTTATTGAAGAGCGTGAGTTGACGATTATTTTTTTGATTGACATTTCGGGTTCGGGGATTTTTGGTACAAGCAGATCAAAAATAGAAACTGCAATTGAAGTCGCGGCAACTCTTATGTTCTCGGCTCTTAAAAATAATGACAAGGTTGGTTTGATAACGTTTGCGGATAGTGTGATTGATTATTATCGACCGCGTAAAGGCAAGGCGAATGTATTAAAACTTATCCGCGAACTTTTGGTTATTGAGCCGATTGCGAGTCAGACGGATTTGCGGTTAGTGTTGGAATATGTTAATCGAGTACAAAAGCGGCGTGCCGTGATTTTTTTGTTAAGTGATTTTTTGGTGTCGGGGGTGATTGGTGATTTTCAAGATGAGTTGGCATCTGATGCGTCGCGGTTGGATAAACTGGATGAGGAATTATCTTCCGGCGTGCGCAGTGGTGTTGGCAAAAGCAGCGGAGTTATCAAAAATGGTCGTGATTTGATAGACTCTTTTTTTAATTTACAATATTCTTCGTTCAACCGATTATCAAAAAACCGCAGTCCACAGGAAAAAGCTATTTCAATTTCGTCGCGGAAACATGATCTTGTTGCAATGCGGTTATTTGATCAACGTGAGCGTGAATTTCCGAATGTCGGATTGATTACGGTTGAGGACGCGGAGACGGGAGAATTGATCGAGATCGACACCGCCAATTCCGCAATAAGATCACTACTTGCCAAACAACAAAAAACCGGCGAATACCAAATAACCGAAACTCTAAAACGATGCCGTGTTGATCAAATGAGCATCGAAACAAAACACGATTACTTAACCGATCTATTAAGATTCTTTCGTCGGCGTAAAAAATCTTGAGAGACAAAAGGATTCGGAAAGCAGGCTTTTATGCTCTTGAGTCTGGTAATTCATAGTACGAGCAGTATAAACGTATACTACTTAGTCGTTGGAGTTTTTTCATTGTCAATATTTCCTACGGCGCGGGCAATAGCGCATACGGTTATATTTTTTGCTCCTGCTTTTTTTAGTAGTTTTGATATTTCGTTGCAAGTTGCGCCTGTTGTCAAAATGTCGTCTATTAAAAGGATTCGTTTGCCTTTCAATAATTTCATTCTTTTTGGATTGATAGCAAATGCGCCGGTAACATTTTGCAATCTTGCCTGATCAGAAAGATGAAATTGCAGAGTTGTTTCTTTGGTTCGTTTAATTGCGTCCAGTGATACTGGAATTTGCAATCCGCGACTAATTTCATTGGCAATTAAATCAGGCGAATTGACTCCGCGCCACCAACGTCGTTTACGATGAATCGGAACTGGAACAACTAAATCAAATAAACCATCCAAAAACTTACTGCGATCACGTAATAAAAGCGCTGATAACGTTCGCGCATAAAAACCCGATTTGTCTGTTTTCATACGCAATACAATTGAACGCAACTCTCCTTCATACTCGCCCAACACAATTGCACGGCGAAATTTGAATATTAGATTCCGGCAACGGTTACAATCGGGTTTATCGAAATCAAATCGTTTACGGACGCCGCCGCAACGCGGACAAATATACTTTTCAGGCGTAACCAACAACGAAACACAATTAACACATGGTAACAACGGACTCCAACCAAATAAACCGCGACGAAATACGCTTGACCAACCCGCCGGCATAAAGGTTCCGCAGATTGGACAAAGCGGCGGAAAAAAAATATTGAGAATATCTGTAACAGAAAATAAAAAAAACATACAAAGAAAAATAGTAACTATTCTGTTGAAAATGTTAAATTCCGATATTTCTTCAGCCGTGATGTTATTTTGTGCTATTGAATTTTTCCGTCCCGTTAAAGACAACATGCCGGCAGAGTTAAAACGGTTCTCATTATTTGTAACTATTTAGTTGCGGGATTGGGTAACAGAATGGGGACAAATTATCTAATCAATCCTGGGAATACATCTAAATCTAACGGTTCAAAAAGTGCTTTTTTGTAACGTTCTATTGCAATTGCTCCCATGATTGCGTTGTCTGTACATAAATTTGTCGGAGCAATAAATAATCTATAATTGTTTTCTTGCATTGCCTTTTGGATTTTTGCCCTAAAACTACTATTCGCCGCAACTCCGCCTCCCACGCACAACGTCTTTACTTTGCTGCGTAACATTGCTTGCAACGTCTTACCCACCAGTACATCAACCGCCGCCGCTTGAAAAGACGCCGCAATATCTGCTACCGCCGCCTCTGAAAGTTTCGCCGATACCGCCGCCGGATCAACATCCTTGCCTTGTCCAACCAAACAATAACGCACCGCCGTTTTAAGACCGCTAAAACTAAATCCCATCCGCTCATGTTCATTGAGCAGCGATCTTGGAAAATTATACGCTTTCGGATTGCCGTTGACTGCCGCCTTTTGAATTGACGGTCCGCCGGGATAAGGTAAATTAAGCATCGTCGCAACTTTGTCAAACGCCTCACCAACGGCATCATCAATCGTCCCGCCAACAAAAACAAAATTTATCGCATCCTCACAAAAATAAAGACTCGTATGACCTCCACTAATTATCAAACCTAAACACGGAAACGGATCCTCGCCAGACGAAATTTTACACGCATAAATATGAGCTTGAAGATGGTTGATTGCAATCAACGGCTTGCGGAGCGAAACCGCTAACGCTTTGGCGGCAGAAAGACCAATAAGCAACGAACCCGCAAGACCGGGCATGTTCGCAACCGCAACCGCATCTATTGAACTAAGCGAAACTCCGGATTCATGAAACACCGTATCTATCACCGGCAGTATTTGCTCCAAATGAACACGAGACGCCGCCTCCGGAACCACTCCGCCATAACGCCGATGCAACTTGTCCTGAGAAGCAACAACACTACTAAGCACCTCAAGATCATCCGTAACCAACGCCGCTGCCGTCTCATCACAAGTCGTCTCTATTGTCAATATAATTGCCATAAAATTGTTCCAAGCAAATTGTAGAAAACGTTAATTAAAGTTGAACGGAATTAATCTATTGGTCGCATCGAAACATTCTATTTCAAAATGCTCGGGCCACACATCAACTTTCGCACGTATCAGAATTTCTACACCGCCTTCTTTTTCAATTGTTGCTAGCTCAATCCGTTTCTTATTGTTCAAATACTCTACTACATCGTCAGCCAAATGCACTTTGATTTTTGCAATATTAGGTTGTTGAGACGCTAGAACTAACCCGCGAAAAACCTCCAACGCCATACTTTCCGGCGACTTGACCACTCCGCCTCCATGACAACATGGACATTCCTGATAAACACTCCGTTTAAGAGAAGGACGTATGCGCTGCCGTGTCATCTCAATTAAACCAAATGGGCTGGTTTTCAGTATCTTCGTTCTTGCCCGATCACGCTTGATCGCATCCCGCAACGTCCGTTCAACTCCGCGACGATGCACATCCTTTTTCATGTCAATAAAATCATTCACTATCACTCCGCCAAGATCGCGTAACCGTATTTGTCTGGCGATTTCTTTTGCCGCAATTAAATTCATTTGATATGCCGTTTCTTCGGCGTTGTCTTCCGTGCGAAAGCTACCGCTGTTTACATCAATCGCTACCAACGCCTCCGTTTGATCAATCACCAATGAACCGCCGCCGCGCAACGGAACTCTACGATGATTAATTTTTGCGATTTCTTTGTCCATACCGAATTTGTGAAATATAGGTTCTTTGCCCGAATATAATTGCAGACGTTCAGTATATTTGGGCATGACAAATTGCAGAAACTCTTTTGCCCGTTCATAAGCTGATTCTTCGTCAACATAAATTGTATCAATATCGGAGCTGAAAATATCACGAATTGTTCGGATGATCATGTCGCTCTCTTCGTAAATGTCAATTGGCGCCGGCATTTTTCGTACTCGACGGACAATCACTTTCCAAAGCCGCATCAAATAAGCAAGATCACGTGATAACTCCTTTTGCGTTCGATCCGCGCCGGCAGTTCGTACAATAAAGCCCAACCCTTTCGGCGGCTTCAATTCCCGCATCATATCTTTCAACCTACGACGCACCAACTCATCCTCTATCTTGCGCGAAATACCAACCCGACCAAGAGACGGCATTAACACAAGATAACGACCAGGAATACTAATATAAGTTGAGAGTGTAGGTCCTTTATTGCCGAGTCCTTCTTTGATAACTTGCACCAATACTTCGTCTCCGCGACGGAATATTTCCTGAATCGGCGGTTTGATACGCGGACGGCTGTAACTGTCGTCGTGAAAATTTATCCGACCGTTTTGACCGCCATTACGTTCTTCACGCAACGCAAGTTCACGTTGCTCACGCTCCGCCCAACCCGGAACTTGCCTAAAATAACACGGCTCAACATCACTTATATGCAAAAAACCGTTACGACCAACTCCAAAATCAACAAACGCCGCTTGAATACTCGGTTCAAGATTAACTATCACTCCTTTATAAATATTACCCGCATAATTGTCATGCGTGGTTCGCTCAACATAAAGTTCCTCAAGTTGAGAATTTTCTATAACCGCAATCCGGCACTCTTCCGGTTGACGGACATTGATTAACATCTCTTGTTTCATATTTGCCTCTGTAATAAACGCGGATGGTAAGCGTGTAACTTATATATTTAAGCAAAATCACAACACAAAAGTTACAGGCAGGATTGTCAAATGTACACAATTAAAATTATCTCGTTACAAAAAAATTTTTCTTTCTCATTCGCCGGCTAACACACATCGGATCCGTTTAGGGAATATGGTTTGAAAATATTCCTTGGAAAGATTAAGGACAAAAAGTAATTCACGTATTCCTGTTTCCGGTCCTTCTCGGCTTATTATTTCAGCACGCAACAAACCTGTTTCCGTTTGAAATTTTATGTCATTGACTGCATCGCGTACATCGACTTCTCTAGCGGGATTTTTGTTACCTAATTTGTTAACGATAACTGATTTTTGGGACAAAAAGTCGAAAATACGAGCGGATGTTTCAAGCCGAAATTGTTCTGGAATTGTCATTTCAAAAACTGACGAAACCAGTTTGCCTTTCCGTTCTGTTTCGTCAAGTACTCTTGCCGATAGAAAATTTAAGCCGTCTAGTGATTGACGGTTCAATTCGGCAAGCAGAACGGAAGAATCTACCGGCTCCTTCAATTCCAATTCAAGAACTTCATCAAAACCCTCAATTCCAAGTGCAAGCGCAGACGGAAAACTCATTCTGATTTTAGGATGATACCCGCCGCTCATTGCAAATGGTAATCCGGCACGTCGAAAAAGCAACACAAATGCACGCAATAGGTCTTTATGCCCAATATACTTGAGATTTCCTGATTTGCTAAAACGTATTCTTACGCGTTGTCGAACCATAACAACGGTACGAAAAAGCCGAAACAACGCCGCAAGTTGTTTCGGTTTATTCCTAATTGATTTAATTGTTGATATTACATACTAAAGTTATGGAGGTTGATCGGATTTTTTTCATATCAAAACGTACTCAAAAATCCAGCTTGTTACATTGTGCTTTACACAATGTTGCAATTGACTTCTTACTCCAACACCAACACAAAGGGCAGAGAGTATATCTGAAAACTCAAAAACTGACAATACGGGGGGAAAAAACTACAAATTGTTTCATACTTTGCGGGCAATAGTTAAACTGATCACACTCTATTTTTCCTTATCGCCGCCTGTTTATCTAGCGGAAAGCAGGCGGCGGTAAACGAAAATTAAAGAGTGAACAGTTCAAAACTATTGCGTAACTATTCATTAGCAGGATTCAATTGTTTAGGAAAAGGGGTTAGAAAAAAAACAGACAAAAACACAGCGTTCTAAAGTAAACAACCTTCATTTATCCAATTTCCATTAGTAACAGACAACGCCAAAAAAAGACTCTTATTCCCTTATTCTTTCGATGGTGAATTTAAGACAATATCAAACAAAACATAATGGCATAAGGGTGCATTGGGAAGGAGGGGGGAATTTTTTGGCTACTAATGGTAACTGGACAAATAAAGGTTGGCATATTAATGCCGTTCGAAATATTATGTTATTCCGCGCGGATTTATTGGGCTTGGAGAACAGAATAGTTACCGACATACTCTGCTCGTACTATAAATTGAGCGACTCAAGAGCGCAGAGGTAAACGAAATGTAAAGTGTGAACTTTTGCAAACGGCGTTTAACACTGTAAATTTTAGGGTAAAACGTGTACCAAATTACTATTTTTACTTTCACCTTGTAAGGGTTTTCACGGAAAACTCCTACGGCGTAAATGTTGTTCGAGTTAGTAATCTTTTTCAATTTTGATTTGTTGGATTTGAATTTTGTTTACGGAATATTATGAGGGCGGTTATGAGAATTATTGTTACTAAAATTATTGATGCGACTAAATGATAATAGGATATATTTGACGTATTTGATGATGTTTTTTGTGTTGACGGCGGAGACGGCGAAGGTTGGGTTGGAGGGTCGTCGTCGGGAGGTTCGGGAAACATTAAGATTTTTTCACCGGTTTTGACCGGAGTGTGATCGTCAATAATTCAAGGAACCCGAAAAAAACTTACCGAATTGACTGCCGCGACGCCATGCAACAAACAAAAATTTAAGACATTGGACACTTTATACGACAAAAAACTCTCTGTATTCCTAAAAAATAGAATATTTTAAGACTTTTTTCAAATTTATTGGATACACTTTTTAAGAAACACTACAATTTCAAGCACCTGACAAAAATTAGAGCAACATAAAAGGGAATATCCGTTATATTGATTTTTTGCATTGCCCCTAACAGAACTCAATCGCAAACTAGGAATACACACAAAAAAACCATGACTTTTCATCTAGCGTGTAACATGAGATCGTAATATATTAGACCTTTTCTCTAACCTAAAAATACATCAACGCAACAAAAAAACTACAACAAAAAACCGACTTTAACTCCTCCGAGACCACCCCTAACCCCTCCGAAGGAGGGGAATAAGAAGATGCCTCCGAAGGAGGCGAATAAGAAGACGCATCCGAGAGAGGCGAATTATTTCCCTCCTTCGGAGGGGGCAGGGGTGGTCTCCTACTGGTTAGCGAAAAGGTCTAATCATCACACTTTAAAATTCGTCTTCATATTTCGCCAACAATTCTTTCGCAACTGCAATTGGATTTTCTCCGGAAGCGACCGTAGGAAATGATTTTTTTTCTTTGCCCCATTCAATCTGAAAGGCATAAATTTTTTTGTCGAAAGCGTCCGCGTCATACGCGGTTTTATTTTCTAAAGATTTATCTAACTCCCTGTAAAACAAGTTCCACCTTCGGGCGTAATAGTCGCTGAACATGCCCGACCATTGTTTTCTCGCGTAATCATTGAGTCCGTTTTTCGGTTCGCCCCAAAGCGAAATAAGCGTTCGGGCATTCCATTCGTAATGGTCTTTTTGTGAATTGTCTCTACCCCATCGCTTCGCGTTTTCGAGCCATGTTCCAAGAAGAAACTGGTCATCACAAGCCAACAGACGGTCTAAATCAAATATCAGCGCGTTCATCCTGTCTGCTGCCGTTTTCAATTGTTGCCGGTCTTTCTTTTCGTAAGCGGCAAGTATTTCTCGATACCGTTTTGCCGCAAGACTACCAATGACCTCACGGGTAATATTGACAACATCAAATCGATAGGTTCTTTCCCCGCCAAGTTCTGCGGCGGCTTCCAAAAGGACTTTACATGCAGGTAATGTATTGGCGCGCAAACCCAAAACATCCGAGCGCCATTCCTTATCCGCGATTTTCAGTCTCGGACGGTAGCCGATAGCGTTATCACGGCGTTCAATTTGTTGATATGCCGTTTGATATAGTATTTGCCATGCTTCCTGCGCTTTGGCGTTTTCTTTTCCGTAACGTCGATTCACAAATTGCTTGATCCAATTATTTGTTTCGGGAATTTCCTTTCGCCAAACCATCTCCGATTGCCATTCGTCAATTAGCGGATTCCAGCCGAGACCTTCCATGATATAACCGATGCCGGAAAGTTTACCGCTTTCTTTACCGCGTTGTTGTATTGATTTATTCAAGTCGGCGGACATCCGGTCAATTGCGCCATGCAAACTGACGCTTCCGCCGAAGTTTTGAACGATAGCCCAAATCCACGGTTGCCCGCTGAACGCTTCCGTTTTACTCCAGACAGGATAGTCTTCGCACTGAAGATCGATCACTAACAACTTGCCTTGCGGAACACTTCGCAAGAACGCCTCACGCTGAGGTTTTTGCCAGAAATGACTCTGCCAACTGATAAAAAGCCAGCCCTGCAAAACCCAAATAGCGTCAGGATCAGCGGCTTTCATTCCGCCGTAAATCGCTTCGCCCATCCTTCGCAAAGTATCGGGATTGTTGCTTGGAGGAAGCATTTCGATAAAAGTATCCGAAGCGTAAAGATGATTTGTGCCAAACAATTTTGTCTGTTCTTCTACCCAAATTTTACCGACTTCCTGAAAGAACGGTGTTGTCGGATCAATAAAATAAGTCGAAGGAAAATTGCACCACGACGTTAATTTCACAAGTTTCACCTCTTTATTAATATCTTGCAATGTTTTTGGGACGTGACCGGTAAAGCCTTGCAAGATTGGCGTCATACCGAAGGCTCGTTCACGTTTTAATATCTTTTTCTCCAATTCAACGTGTTCGGCAATCCATGTTTTCGGCAACGGTCCTGCCCACTTATCAATACAACCCATCCAACCAAACGGCAAAAACGCAGGACCGACAAAAAATTCCTGCATCTGTTCTTCACTCAATCCGAGACGTTTTCCGACATTAAGCCAAACGCCTTCTTGTCCCGTAACCGAAAGCGGAGCGTTCACTCCGTACAACGCCATTAAATCAATCATCTTTTCCCAATCGTTCCAATCCCAAAACGCCAACGTGTAACTGAAACAGCAATAATTGAAATAGTATCGATATTGATGCGGTGAAACGATTCGCAACGTCTCTTTGATTTCCGGCAATATTTGCGGAATGTTGAGTTGTTGGCTTCGCAGCGTGATTTGACAATTACAATAATGCTTCAAATACCAGTTCAAACCGGACGCCATTGAAACGCCGTTGTTGCCGCGAACAATTAATTTTCCGTTTCGCGTTTGCAACTCAAACACGTCGGCGTTGTTTTCCGCGTTGGGAATTTGTTCAAATTCTACTTTGGTTTTCAAATCAGGAATCCGCCGCGACACCAAACCTTCGACCGCCGTAACCGACGAGTCTTTCCCTTTTGCATAATAATAAATGCAACTTTTATAATTTACCTTGAAACTCGATTTCGGTAATTTGTGCAACGGATTTTTTGCGTAACTGCTGAAAGCTTCGTGACGATAATTTATCAGCAACTTGCAACTTTTATCAAATGGAATCTTATCAATTTCGCGGCAACGTAACATACCGATAATTGCTCCGCCGCCTTTTTTATTATCTCGACGAATAATTGCCGATTTGCCGTCTGATTGTAATCCTTGAAATCCCCACGAATAACCATATAAATCTTCTGTTCCAAAGTATTCCAAAGACGGTTTTTCCTCGCCGTCAAGATAAAATTCGTCATTCCCTTCGCACATATATTCGCCGTTTTCACAAAGTTTTTCGTCCGAATCGAGTTGCAGCCAGTGGGCGACGATTTCACCACCGCGATTGACATTCAGCAACTCAATCATATTTTCAGGAACCGTTTCCCGACCAACCCGATAATCAACCCGTAACTCATGCAAGTCGTTTATGCTCGCATTTTGAAGGTTAATCGGTTGAACCTGAATTGTGCCGTAACCCATAAGTTCAACATCGCTCCGGTTTTCAATTTCAACTTTGATATGTTTTTTGAACGGCATCTTCAAGTAAAAATTGTGCGACTGTTTCACTTTGGAAAAATACACGGTTGCGTAAGGCGCGGCTTGACAATCAACATCACCAAGAAAATCCATCAACGGCATATCAATTGCCGGTTTATTTTCGTTGTCGTAAAACACAGTAAGCCATAACGCCGCGCCGCTACTCATTGATCCGGCTTTGGCGGGTCGATACGCGGAGAAATGTAAATTGGTCAACATGCCGGGACCGTCCGTGTCAAGAACCGTCATCTTTTTATTTGGCGTGAACGTCGGCGCATCAGGATACTTGTCAAGATTCCACGAAATATTCACGAGAAATGATTTCGGCGTCTTCGTTTCCTGACCGGACACATTTATCGGCAATAAAACAAAGACAAAAATCAACAAAACAAAAATTGTCAAAACCGACAAAACGCTTTTGTAAAATACTTTTTTGAACATGGTTTTAACTTCCTTCCTGAAAGTTTGTTAATATACTCATCACACTTTAAAATTCGTCTTTTGTAGGGACAATTGGGACAAATAATTTTTAAATTAAATTTTATTTTTCGTTTTGGAAATTTTTCCAGGATTCTTTTTTGGCGTTATTGTTATCGGACGCGTTGTGAATCCAGAGTTGGTAACGCAAAATAAGCGGTTGGTCTTTCTTTAACGTGTAACGTGTTCCTTTTTTTGGAAACGCCGGTTGAAACCAGTTTAAGTCTGGATATTGTATCAAGTCGCCCGGATAATCAGGGTTGGTTGCTTTCTCAAAAATCGTCAACTCCGTAGAGCCGTCGGATTTCGGATTTTTCCACGAACCATAAACCCATGTGGGTTGTTCCTGTTTGGGAATTGTTGTTTCGTTTTCTTTTTCGTTTCCGTAAAACGAACCAATCTTAAACTCTTTGAGCGGCAACATTCGGGTATTGAGTCCGCCGTAATGTTGTGTGCCGCGACGCGCTAAGGTTACCTCGTCAACCAATGACTCAAAACGAAAATCAAGATTGATTTTTCGTCCGTTTTTGTCAACCGGAAAAACGATAATAGTTAATTGTTCGCGGACAATTGGTTCTTTGTCTTCCCATTTCCAGACATTTTCCGCAACTAATTTTAGTTGTCCGTTTTCGGTAACGGTTTCAATTTTATCTGTTGGTCGTGCAAAAACTTTTTGCAGCGCGTGTAGATCGCCGAGTTCGTTTTTGTAACCAATTTCCGGTAATCCCCAATAAATTCCGCGATGATGCGGATGGTCATTGCTCCAATCTTTGGTGATCGGTTCACCGTCCAGATCGTAAAGCGGATGAATGTAATTGCTGCGGGGAACAGCGTAAGTACGAATATACTTGCTGTCCTTTACTTTGTCCCAATATCCTTCCGGAATGGGAACCGTTTTATAATTGTACTGCAAAACCGGTTTCTCATTTTCCAAAATGAGCCATTGCCCTGTTTCGGAATTTGTCTTAACCTGAAATTCCGCCGATACAATATTGACCGCGCAAAATGTAACGACCGACAAAAATAGTACCAATAATTTTTTTGACATTGGTAAACTCCTTTCAATTTGTTAAAGTAATTGTCCTTTTAATAAAAATACAAAATTGACATAATTTTCAAAATTGACAAATTGTATCTATTCCGTTGATTGTAGTTGTAACGCGTGTTTCGTCCGCAAGTGTTGTTATAAATAGTAACAACCCTGTAAGGGTAATCCGTGAATAGTAACCACCACTACTCAACCCTGTAAGGGTTGCCCATGAATCACCGCTCGTTTTAAGTTTTAGGGTAACCCTTACAGGGTTGACGATGTGTTGAGGTTACCTACCCCCAGTTGGCA
>JAITDV010000006.1 GCA_031282385.1 Planctomycetaceae bacterium
GTTGCAAATCGTGTTCGGAAAAGATCAACTGATATAAGTTTGTATCCGAGACGAATCGCAATATCAGCGAGAATTTTTCCCGTCGGAATATAAATCTGCAAAAATGACGCCTGATCGCCGACAACATAACCTAACATTGCGCCTTTTTTTAAAAAGGGTTTGAGTGATTCCAGATGCCGGATCATTCCGCCGAAATATTGACGAACAACTTTATGATACATTTTTTCAAAACCGGAAGTTTTGCCCATCGCGATTCGTTTGGATTCAATTGTTTCGGCAAGTTTTATTATTTCAGGATGATGAATAATAAAATTGTCATCGTTATCATGTTTATAAATATTTCGTGAATTGGAACGGAGGAGTTTTTGTTTCATTTCACGTAATTCATTTTTGTTGCGCAAAAAACCGAGCAAGACGGATTCGAGCCGTGTTGTTCTTGTGTAATCTTTTTCATTAGGGTAAGGCGACGATGTAAAAACGGCGTCAATTTTACCATAATAATTGGTGAGATAATCTGCGAGATTGCGTGAATCGCCTAAAATAATATCGGACAATGGAAAATCTTTAATACGGTGCAATCCTTTCAAATCGCGTGCAAACATTTCTGTTGTCGAAACCCAATCGGCGACAACGTCGGAATTTTGTTTTTTAATTTTTGAAACGCCTACTTCGGGACCAAAGTGCAAGTTGCTTGCGTATCGAACTGTTGAGGCGGCAAGAGCAAGCCGATAATGATTCATAAAATATGTTTTTGATTCATTGATTGTTTCCAATAAAATCAGGGTTTTGTGAAGCGGAATTGGCGAAATGGAATGTTCCAATAATAATTCCATTTGATCTTCCGGCAATGTTCGCAATTTTTTGTTAAGACGAATTTTCTTTTCAGAAATTTCAGCAATATGTTTGGTGTCGGCAATAAATTGTTCGGTGTCAATATCCCAATCACATTTGACGTTTGATGCGAAAAAAGCCATTTTATTCGATTCAACTCCGACTCCGACGATCTTGTGAATTTTTGCTTCGACAAGCGTTGTTCCTGTTCCGCAAAACGGGTCTAATAAAATATCGCCTTTTTTCAACGAAAATCGATCAATGTATTTCTGTACCAAATGCGGCGGAAACGAAAGAACAAAACGATACCATTGATGCAATGCGCGATCTTGGTCAAATAATTTGTTAGCTTCGTTGTTATGGTAATGTTTTTTCTTTTGTTCCTGTTCCGGCACAAAAGGAAAATAATTCTGTTTTAATAAACTGGTTTTGTGCATAAGGTCATTTTTCAAAAAATTAAACAAAAAACGTCAGACAATCATCCATTTCCTCTGTAACTTTTTCACAATCCACCGTCCGCGCGATATTCTCGCCGCACCAACATGTAAATACGCCTATTTTCATAGTTAGCTTAAATTTATACCTTTATAAAGTTGATTAAGTTTTCTAAAAAAGAAGTGTATTCGCTACATATTGTTTCTCTTTGATATTTATGATTTTATTTAATCGTTCATTTGCTATCTGGCAAAAATCCTGATTGATTTCAAAACCAATATAATTTCTGTTTAAAGAAACTGCTGCAATTGCCGCTGTGCCACTTCCCATAAACGGATCAAGAATAATCTGATTTTCACAAGTTGTTAATTTAATTAGGAACTCAAATAAATCAAGAGGTTTTTGTGCATCATGAATACGTTGTTCATTTTTGCGGAATCCAAATTCCAGTAAATTTACCGGATTGGAATTGTTTTGTTGACAATCCTGAAGGTTCATCGCTCCCACTTTATATTCAAGAATATTATCAGCAATTGTTCCACCGATCTGATATGGCTTGATGAACCATGCAATTGGGTTCCCAAATTGGGGCGAGGTTTCCAAGTCGCCATCCTTCCCATTCTTTGGCGGATTCCTCCAACCCGCGCCGCTCAAAGACGATACTAACACGTTGCGCCCGATGATGTGCTGACACTTTTTTCCATGCCAACATATCTTTCATTAAAAAATTTTTATTTTCAAAAGCGTTGATTACCCGATGGATTGTTCTTCTTGCCCCAAAAACGAAAAGCGATGCCCCTGTTTTCATTTTCGGATAAATTTTTTTTATCCATTGGCGACACCACTCTTCATATTCCAAACCAATATTGCGGTCAGCTCGTGACCATCCATTGATCGGCTTACCGCGACGCTTAAATGCAGATTTCCCTTCCTGTGCCGGTGATTTTCCCAACAATGCAGAGTTTGTATTATTATGTAAAACATCCCATTCATCAAGACATATCCCGTATGGAATATCCGATAAAAATAAGTCAATTGATTGATCATCCAGATTATCCAGATGTTCAAGACAATCCGCATTGGTTATTTTACTAATGTAATTTTCATTCATTGATATACTTTCAGTAAATTATTTTCTTGATTTGATCTATCTTTGCTTCAATCTTTTCTGATTTTATCAAACGTCGTATTGCTTCCTGTTTTGATAATCCTTTTAATTCCTTGATTTTGTTTTCCCAGTAAGTTATTCCTTCCTGTCTTAATTTTCGTGTCCTTTCAACATCTAATTGTTTTACAGTTTCGAGTGTTGACGATGATTGATTGAATATATCTAGTTGTCCCTGAAAAAGTCTTTTTGTTGTTTTAATGGTAGCCAACTTGTTCGTGACGAGTTCGTTTGAGCATCTGAAAGGGGACTCCTTGTCAATTAATTTTGATAATATTTGCAAGGTTTTAAGGAAAATCTCAGATAAAACAATAACTACCTTGCAAATTATAACGGATGTTCCCTTTTTTTTGGTACTGAATTTTCATCAAGTACTTGAAAACGTAGGATTTTGTAAGAAGTGTACCCAGTAGAAATAATTATTTTTTATTTTTTTCTGATTTTTTTGGAATATTGTGTGTTTTTTATTGTTTTAAGTACCCGGCGAGTAGTATTGCTCGCCCAAAAGATTCGTTTCTGATCGAGTGTTCCTCCCGAAAAGTTACTTTAACGAACTCAAACACGATAAAATCCGATGTATGTTGAAAAATCCGTCCATACCGATAAAAAAGGTATTGTTCACTCTCAATATTTTTTGCGTCAATCCCGCCGTGAAGGTAAAAAATTATCAAAACAACACTTCTCAATATCACCGGCTGGGGTGAAAAAACTTGTGAAGTCTTCGCTGCCGTGTTGCAGCTTTGTTTAATGTTGCCCAAGTGAAAACGAGCGATGAAATTTTCAGAGCAAAATTTTTAATGTTACATAGCGAATGTCGATGGATTACGCTTGAGAATCTTTTACGGAATTTTATTGGAGAAAAAATAACAGAAAAAAACAATTTTACTTCCTCTGATTTGGTTAAAGTTTCATATCAAATTTGGGACAAAGTCTGAATCTGTAACAGTAGAATGTTATTGTTGCCTGTTTTTTTGGTTTTAACGTTAGTTACATTTCCGCTTTTTTGTTGCGTGTTATATTTTGCATCGCATAAAATACCGTCTTTGCCGGTAACATTTTTTGCCCAATCTATTCATGCCGATATACCACGGTTTGTTAGCAATATAGCAATGTTTTTGACAGATATTAGACCTTTTTTCTAACCTAAAAATACATCAACGCAACAAAAAACCTGCAACGAAAAACCGCCTTTAACTCCTCCGAGACCACCCCTAACCCCTCCGAAGGAGGGGAATAAGAAGACCCCTCCGAAGGAGGGGAATAAGAAGACCCCTCCGAGGGAGGGGAATAAGAAGACACCTCCGAGGGAGGGGAATAAGAAGATGCCTCCGAAGGTGGGGAATAAGAAGACGCCTCCTTCGGAGGCGAATAATTCCCCTCCTTCGGAGGGGTAAGGGGTGGTTTCCTACAGGTTATCGAAAAGGTCTAATATTGTGAATGTTCAAAATAATTTTGTGATTTACTGCTCGTACTATAAATTACGGGACTCAAGAGCGTAAAAGCCCGTTTACCTGGGAATAAGCAGGCGGCTGTAAAGGAAATCTAAAGTTTGAACAGTTTATTTAAATGTTTTTACTTGATTTTTTGGTAATTTTTTGCGGGCGGGTTCATTTATTTTGGAGATTGTTTTGCGTTTGTTGTATTGTTGAATAGTGTTTGTTTTGCAACGGGAAAGAATTTTCGTTGTATTAATTTGTACAAAGTGGATTGCGTATTGAACAAGAAATCCCGAACCTAATTTGAGGTGAATTATGAAAAATGATGATTTTGCGAGTTGCGTTAATCGTGGTATTACGTTGTTGTTGGTATTGGCGTTGATGACGATATTCTCGGTGTTGGTGATTACGTTTATGATTGTAACCACGGCGGCGAAAAAAATGTCTATTAGCAATGCAATTGCGCTGCTTGATCCGAAAGACCGCGAGCCGGACAGTTTGAAAGATGACAGCAATGAGGCAATTGAAAAGATTATCTACGGAGATTATGACAACGGTATTGGTGCGTTGAGCATACTTGAAAATTTGTACGGCAACGGTGCAGTCAACGGTACGATAATTAACTTTGGAGTTTCTCCGGTTTCGAGTAATTTACGCCGTATTTATTGGAACCAACATTATGCAAATAATTTGCTCGGACATGTATTGACGTTGACAAATCTTATGCATGTGGACGCTTTGACGAGTGAGCAACAGGCTCTTGAAGACAAATACAAAAACAAAAGCGTCTTGATAAAAAATTTCGGAGTTGATAATACAGGTAATTATATTGATATTGAGAAATTTTCGGACAATGATGTTACGGATTTTCAATCTCTCAACAATGCCGGAACGTTGGCGTTTATTATCAATTCACCTGCATTCAGCGGAACCGGTGAAGGATTTCAGGGCAATAACATTCCAAATGTACCTGCTTTATCTGTGCCAGCAATTGACAACATACCGCGAGTTTTTCTACCTAATTTGATCGGTTACGGTGAGAGTTGCATGATGAATCCAGATTATACTGCGCCGGATCATTTGACTTGGTTTCTTGCGTGGTACGATATTGATAATAGCGGCAATATTACCGATATCATTCCATCATTTCACCGACCAAAACTCTTGAATAGTATTATTCCTGCAGACTTTTCTAATTTAACCAGTGCTCAGAAGGATGTTTTGAAAGCGGCAACCTTGCGACCATTGCCAACAGAGCATCCGGAATTTACCGGTAGTAACACAACTGCAACGTTAGATAATTTGCACAACTTCCTGACTCATCAAAGCAATACGGAGTGGGATGCTGACAATGACGGTGATGGTAAAAAGGACAGTATTTGGATTGATGTTAAGTTACCGACATTTGAAGACCGCCGTAGGTCAGCAACAAAACCGATAAAAGTTCAACCGCTTATTGCGGTATTGATTCGAGATCTTGACGGTTTGCTGAATGTAAATGCACATGGAAATGTTCGGCATGTTGAGACTGATTTTGACAACACGATTACAAACCCGTTAACTGACGGCGCTGTTATTTTTTCTACTCGCGGCTCTGGTATGGGACCGGCGGAAGTACGGCTTGATCGCGTTTTGGAAAAGACTTTGTTCAAGCAGTTACACGATAAGCGTAATATTACCAGTAGTAGTGGAACTTCACCTGCGTTGGTTGATCGTGCAAGTTATGCGGGTTCTGGAGTTGGTCGGCTTTATCCTGATTTTTGGGGATTTGCGCCGATAATATTTGAACCGATGGGTTACAGATTTTTTGATTTGGCACATTATCGTTCAGACCTTTACCAAGATAATCCGTACATGACGAATGTTTACAGCAATAAAGGTAATCCATTCGGAGTCGAACAACTTGAACCTTTTCTACGATCTCAAAATGATGTTGATAGTTATCAATTTGCAAAAGAATTAAGAAATTTATTTAACGAAACCGAATTCAACGCCAATCGTTACCTAATCACAACACACAGCAGCAACATTCCGGCAATGTCAAAATCAGGCGGGTACGGTTATGTTGACCCAACTCCATATTCAAATCCGGATGATATTCAAATGTATAATTTCGATAGTCTTCTTGCAAGAATTAATCTGTACGTCTCAAACGATGCGACCTATCAGGCAATCATAAATGTTTTGCCGCCTGAAATCAGACGTGGTGA
>JAITDV010000145.1 GCA_031282385.1 Planctomycetaceae bacterium
TGAAATATTAGACCTTTTCCATAACCTAAAAATACATCAACGCAACAAAAAAACTACAACAAAAAACCGCCTTTAACTCCTACGAGACCACCCCTAACCCCTCCGAAGGAGGGGAATAAGAATACGCCTCCGAAGGAGGCGAATAAGAAGACTCCTCCGAAGGCGAATAATTCACATCCTTTGGAGGGGAACATTAAATTCACATCCTTTGGAGGGGTTAGGGGTGGTTTCCTACAGGTTAGCGAAAAGGTCTATTACCAAATTTCAAAAAGTTATAAATGTTTTAAACTGTTCACACTTTAAATTTCGTTTACCGCCGATTGCCTACCCAACAGAAAGCAAACTTTGACGCTTTTGAACCGCACAATTTATAGTACGAGCAGTATATTATGAATTGCGTGATTTAATAGCGTAAAAGCCTGCTTTATGATAAGGTTAAACAGACGGCAGCAAAGGATAATTCAAGTTGAACAGTTCAAAACACTACCCAAAACATATCATGTATAACCCGAATAATAACATCAAAAAATTACTCAAAAGTCTCCGCTTGACACTAATAATACTAATCACAAGTTGGACAATCTGCTTGCTTGATAATAATGAAAATCTAAACGCTCAATATCCAATTCCACTTTACACCTCGCCAACACCGACAACATTGCCGACAGAATATGGTTACACAATTTACGGAGTCGATGACAATATTGAATTTATGACTGTTTTAACAGCATATCCAACAGATAGCAAGAAATGGCTAAATATTGAAGATAATATTTTCTTTCCAGCCGCTGCGTCAACAATAGATTTGAATGACACAGATAAATTGGTAATTAATCTTGGTGCGTGGAACTTGCAGAGCGATTCAAATTTCATATTTAAGACAACCTCTGGACACGAAGCAGAAGTAACAATCATCGGCAGCACAATGATCGCAAACGGCGGATTTGAACTCGAAGGCAATATCACACTCAATTATTTCGGTACCTACAGCTCCGGTCGCGCAGATATTTTTGCCAAAAACAACGGCGATAACATTACTTTTAATCTAACCGGAAAAGATTCTCGTTGGGACGCTACAAGTGTTGAACCAAAATTCATCAATGAATTGCCTGCTAGTATTACAGGTTACGATAATGGAACAATTGTTATTGGAGAAGCAGGAGAAGCTACCGTCAATGTTACTAGTGCAAATGATGTATTAAGCGGTGAAGTTGTCATCGGCGCAACAGATACTGGTGTGGGTACCTTGAACCTCTCCGGTATTTACGAAATTGAAAATGAATACGACGGCAAAGAAGAAGGAAAACACGGCACAATCAAAAAAGCTACAACTTGGGATAACACCGGAACAATATACATCGGTTACGAAGGAACCGGTTCCGCAAATATCAACTCCGGCGCAATACTCAAAACCGGCTCCATTGGCGTCGGTATAAAAGACTCCAACACTACTGACGCGAGTACTTTGAATGTTACCGGAATTGGAGATTTTCTTGACAAAACAAAAAATCAAACCTACATCATCCCAAAAGGTACGCCGCTCAACAACAAAGATAAAGATTACATTGTTGACGCAGAATTTTTCAATTCCGATACTACTCACATCTACATCTACGGAAGAGATGATGAAAATCAAGATAATTTTTTGAATCCTAGCGGCGGCAGTTCAGGACCTCTCCAATCTTTCGGTAAGGGCATAATGAAAATTGAATACGGGGCAATAATCGAATTCGACGAAACCAAAGTGATTTCCGGCATACCCACAAACTTTACGCCGAAAATCACTCTCGGAGAAGGCGCAAGCATTGTTGATAACTCACTCATCATCGGCGCAAGAGATGCTTACAATCTCGATGACAAGAACAACGGTAAAGATAACTTTGATGATGTAGGTTTGATTGACGGTATGAATAACGACGGCAATTTTAATGAGGATAATTCCTTGACATTCCAAAATAATGCTGTTTTGCAAGGCAATCTCAAAATTTACATGAAAGAAAATACTTTCAATACCGGCGCAATTTTGAGTCCGGGATTTGGTTCTTATCAATTTTACATGCCATCAAACAAAGACCTTGAACATGAAAAATTTGGAAGAATTGAATTGAAAAATGACACATTTAAACTAGACTCCGACGCAAATATGATTATTGACTTCGATGTTCACGGCGATAGAAACTACAGATCAAACCTCACAAAACAAACCGCTTATGAACTCGGCGACGATGATCAACCATACGCCGATAACAAATTCTATCGCGGACGAGATTTGATTATTGTTGAGGGCGACGCCGAGGTCAAAGGCGATATTTACTTCCGACCTCAAACCGGCTACTACTCTGATGAGATATTAGTTGACTTTATGCGTGTTACAGGAAATATTTCTTACAACGAAGCTAAATTGCACTTGTACCCGTATCGTTGGTTTGGAAAACCGGTATTTGAGAAAGAAGACGATGTAAATAGTTCTGGTTACAATTACCTCCAACTTAAGGTTGCCCGCAACACTACGCCGTTTACCGATGTTGCAATTAACTACAACCAACACGGAGTCGGCGGCGCATTGAATAATATTTACAACGCACAAAATAACTATAAATGGTTGCCGATACTTGATTGGATGTGGCTTATGAATGATGATGAGTTGCGTGAAGCGGAACGATTGTTGTCGGGCGAAATCAAGGCTTCATCATTTTATTTGCCGCTTAGGTCGCCTTGGCGTTTTGGTTTTGATCGTGTCAATTGGTCGGACAATGGACATAAAATTTACTTCGGTTCTCAAAATTACGCTGCCCCTCAGACCCAAAAACATACTCTATGGGCAACCGCATATTTCGATTACCAAAGCATTGACGACGACCACAACAACTCCGCCATGTCAACACAACGCGTTTCTTTGATGACCGGCTATGATCGTGTTTTGCCATCGTCTTTCGATATCGGAATATTCAGCGATTCATCAATTAGTTTTCTTTTCTCCTACGCCCAACCTAAACTTGATCAGAAAGGTTGTCGTGTAATTGCCAATGATTACCTTGCCGCATTCCATTCCGCAACTCGCATCTTGTCAACCTACGAACTTAAATCATGGCTAGGCATCGGAACTCAAACTTACAAATTGCACCGAAAAATCCCCATTCCAAACCAAATTCCAGACCTCAACGCCAACTATAAAGGAAACAGTGCTTCAGGTAGTATTCAAGTTGCCCGTCCGGTTAAATGGTATAATTTGACGTTTCGACCGCATATTGCTTTGGACTTGTCTTACATCAAACAATACCACGCCCTCGAATCATCCTACGACAACGTAATGCAACAAGCCGCATTGCGTTATTACAGCTCTGACTGGACACAATTTTTTGCCCGAACAGGTTTACGGCTCGATTTTGCTAGGCGTTGCTTAAATTTCAACGCAACTATAGGTTATTCGTACTTGCTGCTCGGAGACCAAGCGCCAAAAACAACACACCAATTCGCTTACGCAGGCGGAGGAAAATTCAATATTCTAGGGAATAACTTAAATCGTAGTTTTGTCAATGTTGATTTGGGAACGCAACTACACCTAAACAAAAATAAAACAAAATTACTCTACCTACAATACAACGGAAATTACAGCCAATACATGAACGCACACACCGCAACAATCGGTTACCAAATCATGTACTAAAGTGAACTTCAAAAACTCATTTTGTACACGAATTTTCAGGAATTAAATAATAGACCTTTTCGCTAACCTGTAGGAAACCACCCCTGACCCCTCCGAAGGAGGGGAATATTCGCCTCCGAAGGAGGCGTCTCCTTATTCCCCTCACTCGGAGGCTTATTCTTATTCGCCTCCTTCGGATGCATCTTCTTATTCGCCTCCTTCGGAGGCTTCTTCTTATTCCCCTCCTTCGGAGGGGTTAGGGGTGGTCTCGGAGGAGTTAAAGGCGGTTTTTCGTTGTAGATTTCTTGTTGCGTTGATGTATTTTTAGGTTAG
>JAITDV010000158.1 GCA_031282385.1 Planctomycetaceae bacterium
AAAAAATCACGCCTACGAAAAAAATACGTAAACAAAAAACTTTACATCAGCATTAAATTAATAACTATGTTATGCAGGGGCTAAATATCAGTTTTTCCCCGCCCCTAAAGCGACGGAGAAAAATCCAATTCTACAGTAATTGCCTATAAATATCAAACACACAATTGAATCTCACGACCAAATAGTTACCAACCAATTGGGCAACTTCTAAAAACTACTCTTGGCAGAATTATCAAAATTTTTACGATTGATAAATAGGGGCAAAGGAAATCTAATCGGTAAGCGCTAACTTAAAATGATTTTTCTGTTTTCCGACAGTAACGGTCAAATTTGTTGTTTCGCGTTTGGTGTATTTTTTGGGCAACAGATTTTTTTGTTGATATTGAATTTCGTTGTGATTATTATTTGGATTATATTTGACCTGCTCACGAATAACTTCCTTGCCCGAATCATCAACCTCAATCAATTTCGTAACAAGTATTTTGTATTCGCCTAACATTGCGCCGTTTTCTTTTGCTCCTTGTGTTACAACGACAAATTGTCCGTTGCCGTTGGTCATTGCGGACGCGCCGCGTATCTCTGTTGATTCCGGTATCAAAGAAACCAAAGCATTTTCAACCGGTTTTCCTTGATACGTTACAGTTCCTGTTACGGAATAAACCGGAACTCCCGCCGGTGAACAGCCGGTGAAAATTCCTAAAAAAATTAATATTATTAAACTTATTGGTCTTGTTATTTTCATCATTATTGAAATTTGTTAAAGATTAAAAAATATCGTAATATTTAAAACTGTTCACACGTTAAATTTCATTTGCCGCCGTCTAGTATAAATTGTTGACGAATTTGTTACGGTAACATTTCTGTTTCTCCGCAGTCAATACTTCCCAACGCGCCCCACACACCATAATGCGATTCGCCGGATTGCGAGCCTGCCCATGCTGGGTGAGCCGAATCACCGGTACTGATGGTATCATTTATAAAATGTACCGAACCATCAACACACGCGGCATTGACTCCGCCTGAATGACAACTACTTGCAGTAATGATAGATTGATTTCTGCCATCAGTTCCCCAAAGAATACATGAAACCGTGTTTGGCGCCATAATAGTTTTAAACGATACATATATCCATTCTTGAGCTTCTGCCCAACGGCGACCGCTAAAACCGGCTGAACTCCATCCGCCGGTATTTTTTATCAATTGACGGTTGCTGGGGTCAATCGCGGATATACACCAGTCTGGTGTGCCGTTACCGCCTGCACCGCCCAGTGCTGTCGCAGATCGGGCGTCACGACTGGCACTGTCAGAGCCGATACGTGCTTCACTGAATGCGATAGTATTACTGGTTCCATCAGTAATTGCATTAAAATTGCGCCCGTAATCACGTTTGAATACTCCTCTTGCCAAATTGCCGAGGTCACTCGGAATTGCCCGATGCCAATCCATTGTGCCGTCACCATGAGATGCACGGTAACTTGACACAGCAGGGAAATATTTAACGCTGGCGACATTTTTATTCGTATCAGAAGGGCAAATCATTGTCGGGATTCTTTGTTTCCAAGGGAGGTAATTACTATCATAAGGAACGGGCGGACCCGCCGGATAGTTTATTGTTCCGTTGACACTTGCCGCAGTACCTCCGCTGTCAATCATTGCTTTGAGTGATTGTTGTTCCATAAATTCCAAAAGAGTAACAATCCAACTAATTCCGCGATCACTATAAGAGTTGTTTTCAGAATTCCAACATAGGGTTTGTACTCCGTGCGCTGGAAGTTCACCTTTCGTGTCGTGGTGATTGTGTGCGGCAATCGCTAATTGTTTGAGATTGTTTTGGCATTGAGTCCGTCTCGCCGCTTCGCGCGCAACTTGAACAGCAGGCAAAAGGATAGCAATCAAAACACCAATAATCGCAATTACCACAAGAAGCTCAACAAGAGTAAAACCAAAAAACACCAGAAAAGGCTTGTAAGAAATCCCCAGAGAATTATCGTTACGATAATTTGGGCAATTTTGAACTTTATCTGTCCCCCCCCCCCCCACCTATTTTAACATTTGCATTAACATCAACTTTGACGTTAAATTCCGCAACAACCAAACTTGACAATAAATTTGTCTTTTTCATTTTTTTCATCTCCATTAAAAGTTTTGTTAGTGGATTTGATTAAACGTTACAAAAATTATTGAAGTTGCCGATTAATTTTTTGGCAAAATCTTTTTGACAAAATAAAAAAACAACAACTCAATAAACAACTATTCAAACGCAATTAAATTAACTGCATTTAAACTCAACTTAAATTACGTTACAGAAATTATCTGCAACTAACTTAAACCCAACTCAATCAAAGTCAGCGGGCAATTGTAAAATAAATCGACAGAAAATACAACAACAATAATAGCGCAGAAAAGAAATTTTTTGTTTTTCTTTTTAATGCAAGATTTGTTTGCAACGGATGTTCCTTTTTATGCTGACCGGACTTATGCGTTAAATCTGTTGACCATAGCGATTTAAGTTAATTTTTTTATTTTATTTGCAGGCTATATTTTTTAGTTTTCTGTTTGTGTATGATTTGGTTTTTATTTTTTTGGGGAGCATTTCCGGACTTGTGATGTTGGCTCCCGTGAAGAGTTGTTCGATTTCTTTTTGTGGTTTTGGCACATAAAGTATTGGTATGTTGTCATCGAGTTGCACCTCAACGGTACACAAGGTTTCCAATAACTTGATTCTTTCCTCAACCGTCCTATCCAACTTGCCCCAATATCCCCGCAACTTTTGTATTAACAAATAGGACAACATGACCACCCAAACATGTCCGCGCGTCCTGTCTTTTTTTCGTACATAAATTGGACGTAATTCCAACTGCCCCGTTTTGCACGTCCGAAACGTTCCATCAACCATTGCTAAGTCCTAATGCTGCTATAAAGTTTTTTGTTTATGTATTTTTTTCGTAGGCGTGATTTTTTAAAAATTTGCCTTTTTTTTGAACAATTGCTCTATTTTTTTTAATTGGTATTCCGTTAATCTTGAGATT
>JAITDV010000200.1 GCA_031282385.1 Planctomycetaceae bacterium
GATGTCTTTGAGAAACAATCTCTTCGATAATTTTTTGATCTGATTGAGAAAATCGGTTCAACGGAATGGCATCATAACTCATGTTTTGATATCTTAAATGAACAATTTTCTCGTTTATACGTAGGAAGGCAGCTATTACTTTTTGTGTTTCATTTTTATCGTTTGCGTCGGTTTTTATGATAGTCCAAGTTCGCATTTCTGCTTTCTCTGTTTCGGTCAATACAGGTTCGGGTGTAGGTCGTTGGATTGGATATTCCTCTATTTCCTCCATGCGTAGTTTCTCAGGCGTAATTTCATTCGGATCAAGTTCAACATAACCAATAAGAGGACATTTGTGACCGCGTATTTCAATTTCACGCGGCACAACAATATTGATTATACGATATTTGATTTCGGCAAATTCTAAAACATCACCAACCTCATACCAACCTTCACGCACAATATTACGATAACCCGGGCTATCAAGAATTATTTTTGCACGACACTTCGCTTGTGAATTTTGCGGAGATTGAATATCTGTTACGTAAACATCGTAATCATGCAATTTATTACTATAGGTGTGTTTATGATCACGAAGTTCTTCTTTTTGTTTTGGCGACATGCATAGAAAAACAATACTTTTTTGAGAAAGAGATATATCTGGCGGATATTCTTCCGGCTTCAGACGGTGTGCTACACCCAAACAATATTTATCATCTTTATTCGCCAACTCATCAAAATTTTCCAAAAAATCAACATAATAAAAACGTCCAAAAATCGGAAATATCGAATATCGCGGAATGTATTCTACTTGCAACCGATATTTTGATGACCTTAATGATTGAATAAAATTTGGATACGGCGCACGAAAACAAGCTTCTTCGAATGTAAGTATCTGAACATAGAAACACCATTTATCGTCAATTTTTAATCCATCACATTTCAGCCGTATCATATTATCTCTGTCAGGTATAGGAGGTGCTCCACCATTCGGTGTTGGATAAGAAACAATCCGCTCTGGTAACCACTCTTCATATTTCTGAACAAACTCTTCATCACTCAATTCATTTGAATTGTCACGAGATGGATTATTTTGACCGAACAATGGACAAGTCAGCAAACAACAAATTAACAAAATAAAAAAGACAATTTCTTTTCGCATAATAATTTTATGGGTTAAAGTTAAGTTATATTTTTACATTAATAACTGTACTTTCAAAAAAACAAATGAAAAATACCTTAATTCCCAATTTTTTTTAATATATTTGAATTAAATACGCTTTTGCATACCTATCAGAGATACACAAAAATAAAAAATATATGAAAAACAAGGGAAATTCGGTTGAAAATTTTTGGAAAGTACAGTTCATAACACAAAAAAAGTTATTGAAACGGTATAGGATCAAGAATGTAAATTGTCCCAATAAATTGAAAATCCTCTGGCTTCAGGTCTTCAGGCATTTCGCCATCCCATGGATTTACAATCACAATTTTTATTACATTACCACTGTTATCAGTCTCACACCTCCTTACATAATAAGCATGGTTGGTCACAAGGTTTTTACTGTTAGGCTTAATTCCGCCAAAATCGTTTTTTGTACTAATACATAGCCATTTATTATCATCTGAATATTTTTTTAGTGATTGCGCTATTTGATCATTTGTCTTTCCTGTAACAGTTTCGTATGAGGCACTATTATTCGTAATGGTTTTCCATACATCGGCTACAGAGCCGCCGTTAGTATTTATCCATCCGCCCTTATGTTTCGCCCATGCGTATTCGTAAAGTTGTGTCCATATTTCAGCACCATCGTCAATATCTGGATTATTGTTGCGATGAATGTTTGGATTGTACTTTACATCGCTGTCATTGTGCCAATCACCACTGATTTTTGCCATCTGAAAACCTCGACCTAGAAAATCAGAATCATTTGTTAAAAAAGTATAATTGTTATTTTTAAATACAACTTTAAACTCTTTTCCGCCAGCTGAATGTTGTTTTTGAGAAGTATGTTCTACTATATATTTTCGTCCGGATATTCTGCCGGACAATGCAAGTAAAGCCGCAACAAAATAACAATCTCCATGACTACCTTGTTTAACATCTGCCGTACTAATTGCCATTTCAAAGTGTTCAATCGGTGTATTCTTTGGCGTTCCAAAACGCGTTATATCTTTAGCGATATGAAGGGCTGCCCAACTATAAATTTTACGTTCTGTATCTTTTTTAGAAGTGACAGAGCTTGGGACAATTGTGTAATTTCGTGGATTTTTGCACACTTCTATCCATGATTTTTGTTCTAACATATCCTCACCCAACGTTGATTGTTTTTTTGCTTTTAGAACGATTGGTTTTGATGCGGATTGTCCGGAAGGTATTGTTATTTGATAGGCATTTTGTGAACTGTTACAGGTGATTGTTGCCAAATCTGCACCAGTTTGAAATACAGACGTTTTATCATTCGCAACATAGCCGTCAAAATCTTCAAGAGTAATGCCACTAACATTATTACTCGCCAGATTGCCAAACGTAAAAAATACCTCAAGAGCATCTGTTGTTGGTGCGCC
>JAITDV010000248.1 GCA_031282385.1 Planctomycetaceae bacterium
TCCGAGATTTTCCTTAAAACCTTGCAAATATTAGACCTTTTCTCTAACCTAAAAATACATCAACGCAACAAAAAAACTACAACGAAAAACCGCCTTTAACTCCTCCGAGACCACCCCTAACCCCTCCGAAGGAGGGGAATAGGAAGACGCCTCCGAAGGAGGGGAATAAGAAGATGCCTCCGAAGGAGGCGAATTATTCCCCTCCTTCGGAGGGGTCAGGGGTGGTCTCCTACAGGTTAGCGAAAAGGTCTATTATCAAAATTAATTGACAAGGAGTCCCCATTCAGAGGCTCAAACGAACTCTCCGCAAACAAGTTGGCTACCATTAAAACAACAAAAAGACTTTTTCAGGGACAACTAAATACGTTTGGCAAGTCAGATTTCTCTTATTCAAAAAATCTGACTTGCATAATCATATATCAAATGTAATATCCTCGAGATTAGTTTCTCTAAAACCAGTACCTCGCAATTTCAGATTCGGTTTTTCTATTGTTACGGTTGTGTTCGGAGCTACCGAATATGTCAACCATACATTTGATCCTATAACCGAATCATGTCCGATTACAGTTTCACCTCCAAGTATTGTTGCGTTAGCGTAGATGACGACATTGTCTTCAAGAGTTGGGTGTCGTTTAGTTGTTCGTACAAGATTTCCTGTCTCGTCTTTGGGAAAACTCAATGCACCAAGCGTTACGCCTTGATAAAGTTTCACCCATTTTCCAATCTTGCAAGTCGCACCTATAACAACACCAGTTCCATGATCAATAAAAAAATACTCGCCAATATCCGCGCCTGGGTGAATGTCTATTCCCGTTTTTGCGTGTGCCCATTCTGTCATCATTCTTGGAATCAACGGAATGTTCAAAAGGTACATAGCATGCGCTAACCGATAAACCGTAACCGCCTCAAGCCCGGGATAACAAAATATCACTTCATCTTTAGACTTACACGCCGGATCTCCAGAATATGAAGCCTCTACATCTGTACTCAGCCTACGCCGTATATTGGGAATCTCTCCCAAAAATGCGACCGCTTTGTGTGACGCCTGATTATAAGCCTCTTGAGTTTTTTCAGGATCACAATCGCAAGAATTACCGTCTCCATGACAAATTGCCCGCTCAAATAACGTACAAATCTGATCATGCAGTCTGTCAACAAGATAACCAACATGATAACCAACATTCGACGAATTAAGCCGATCCAAATGACGATACCCCGGATATATTATTTCTTTCAAATCTTCTATCACGTTGATTACCGTACCATAATTCGGAAGCGGGCAATGATCAAGATGATGTGTCAACTTCGTCTCAAGATACGATTCAACTATCCGATCTGTCAATGAAGAAATATATGATTTTTGCTCTGGAAAATTAAAAATTCTCATTACATTCAACACGTCAAATTTATTTCTCAAATCCACACCACACAAAATAAATGTACAAAAAATCTCCAACGTAACGTCATTTGTATCAAAACCGCAAAAAACTACAGGTTAAATCAATAATTAACTTTCGTTTTTGCACTTGCCTTAACTTTTCTGATGATAAATTTACGAACTTCCTCAACAAGATGTTTTGGAACTCGCACTGCGGTTGTATCACAACCATATCTGCCTGATCCAAGCGGACGACCTCTTTTAGTGGCTCGTTTTATGGATTTCTTTTTGATTTTTTTTAACTTCTTTTTGGGTTTTTTTGCTTTTTTTACTTTCTTTTTTGCCATATTAATTTCTATGGTTAAGGTTATAAAATGGAGTTACTGCATCACTGCACACTTCAGCAACATTAGTTTGTTGCATTATCAAAATAAGTGTACATAAATTAAATTCACGTACACTAACCATTGGTCGATTAAAATAAAACCAAATTTATTCCAACCGATACTACTTTAAAACTTACATCGCGCAATTCCCGTATTGCGCAATTTTGTTACGATAATTATTCATCAGTTTTCATTCGCCAACGCAAAAACGCATCAAGAAAACCTTGAATATCACCATTTAATACTTGATGAAAATTTCCTACTTGATAACCGGTTCGTGAATCTTTGACTCTTTGATCAGGATGTAAAAAATAATTTCTTATCTGAGAACCGAAACCTACTTTGGCAAGATTCTTATACTTCTCACTCATTGCAAGCTCGCGTTTCTCTTCTTCAATTCGTATCAATCTTGCCCGCAGCATTTTCCACGCTAATGCACGATTTTTGTGTTGACTGCGTTCGTTTTGACAATATACAACCGTGTTAGTTGGAATATGTGTAAGTCGGATTGCGCTTGAAGTTTTATTTACGTGTTGACCTCCTGCGCCGCTTGCCCGCATTGTATCTTCACGAACATCTTCCGGGCGTATGTCAACTTGAATAGAATCTTCAACTTCAGGCGTTACATCAACCGCCGCAAAACTCGTCTGACGTTTTCCCTCTGAATTAAACGGACTAATACGAACTAATCTATGTATCCCCGACTCACCTTTAAGGTAACCATAAGCCAACACTCCACGCACAACAAAACTCGCACTGTTGATACCTGCCTCTTCATTCTCTTGCCAATCTAAAATTTCAAAATCATATCCTTTCATTTTTGCCCAAAGCGTGTACATCCGAAAAAGCATTTCAGCCCAATCATTAGCATCCGTACCTCCATCTCTTGCATTTATCGTAACAATTGCAGCGTTGGCATCGTAAGGTGCATTCAACAACGAAGCTGTCTCAAGATCGACCAACTTGCCCTCAATTTCCGACAACTTGTCCGGTATTTCCGCTGCAAGCTCCGCATCATCAACGCCCATCTCAAACAAAAGATCAAGATCAGAAACCCCAGCAATCACTTCATCAAACGGTTTCAATATCGAGTTAAACGACTTCAATCGCGAAACTACACTTTGCGCACGTTCCTGATTGTCCCAAAAACCAGTTTCAGACATTTCTTTTTCAATTTCGCGGGCTTGTTCTGATTTACCTGCGTAGTCAAAGAGAGTCCTTAAGTTGAGTCAACCGTAAACGAATCTGCTCCGCGCGATTTAACCATTCATTTTCAATCATATATTATCACCACTCTCGATGTAATTAAAATTCATAAAACCATTTTTGGACAAAAACTTTCCTTTTGCGTCGTCCGCTTACCTGCAGGAAAGCAGGTTTTTACGCTCTTGAATCGCGCAATTTATAGTACGAGTAGGTAATGATTAATTTTCCTGTCCTAAAACCCAACGAATTGTTTTTTTAATTTCAAACTTAGCATCTTTACAAACTTGTTGAACAGTTTTTGATGGGTCTTTTACGAATGGTTGTGAAAGTAAGGTACGCTCGGCATAAAACGTGTTCATCAAACCGTCAACAATTTTCTGGAGAATATTATCAGGTTTATTAGGATTACGTTCTTTTGCCTGTTTGGTTTGGAGTTCAAGTTCTTTGGCAACAATGGACGGTTCGATATCTTCTTTCCGCAAATATGGCGGATTCATTGAGGCGACTTGCATGCAAATATCACGTGCTGCCAGACTATCTTCTCCGTCTATCACTAATAACGCGGCAATATGTTTGTTGTGGTGGACGTATGAGCTTGTGTTTCCTTCTATTCTAATAATTCGGGACAAACGGAATACTTCACGAATTTTGTTGAAGAGTTCGTCGAGGAATTGTTGCAAAGTAATTCCTGATTTGTGCGGGAATGGTTGGGCTAGAAGTTCTGCCGGTGTTTCGGCGCCGGGACCGGTGGCAAGTTGTTCTGCCAGCGCGGTTGCGAGTAATTCAAAATCCGCGTTATTTGATACAGGTTCGCTTTCGCAGAGTAACTCAATCATTGCCGTAACGTTCTTTGCCTTATCCGTAAAAACAACTATACGACCTTCTTGAGTAATACGATCCGTTCTGCCAGCCATTGTTTTTGCGCCAGCTTTACGCAATATTTCGAGGGCTTTATCTTCATTACCTTCGGCTTCCACCAATGCTTTCTTGCAATCCATCATTGGGAGACCGGTTTTATCGCGAAACGCTTTTACTTGTGATGCTGAAATTTCCATTTTGTGTGATTGGATAAATTTTTCTTTTGTGATTAATTGGGTATCTCTAAAATTTCACTTGTCAAAAGCAAATTTAGTTGAATTTGGTTGATTCAGTTGTTCAAATACAAATAAATCAATTTTTAGAGATTGCCTTTTATATTTAACGTTCAACTATTCTATTCGTGTTTCCGACCAACTGTAATTTGTTCAGGCTTCGTTTCTTTACAGTCTTCAACATATACGCCACCTAACGTAGGTGCAATAGGAACGCTGCCGATAATTCAACGAATAACATAATGACAAACCGCAATCATTATTCGACACATCGGCAACAACAAGGCAGGGATTATAACCGATCTATTTAACGTGTCAATAACTCATTACTCCCACAAATCGTTTAGCAGGCATTTTTTGATTTTTTGTCCCAAAAAATAATAAATGTATCAAAAAATACGCAAACAAAAAAAATTCCGCAACATAGATATTGCATCGTAATTACTTATCTTGTACTCTGACAATGCAACAACAATTATAGAGAGTCTCTAATTTTTTTGTTACAATAATACAATAGAAATAATAGTTTATACTTACATAGACAAATTTACGTTTATGTAATTGATATCAAAATTTCATTTAGGTCTAATTCCATATTCCGTTTGAATTCGAATGTAATTTTGAACTTAACACGTAACTATTCATTTGAATAATACATTCAATCCAAAAAATAAGAACACAAGATCGCATATTAACGCAAATTTCGGCTATTATGGAGTTAATTTCTCTTTACATACTGTGATTTATGATGAAGATTTGATATATCTGTTTAGATCAATTCCTCCGCGTTGTTCTTCTTCGAGTAGTTGTATTCGGTTTTCAAGTTGTTCGATTCTTCTTTTTAGAAGCGGTATAATATTTTCATCTTCTGTAACATTTTTTTTTCGCGGCACGCTTGGATAACCTAGATGTCTTGACAATGCTGCAAAAAGATAAGCGGGTTCTTTGTTCCGTGTTGCAAAAGCGATTCGCCCTTCACGCTCGCCAAAAAGTACAACAACATCAGTATCGTCATTTGATAAATCAAATAAATCCAGTTCGTCATTATTTTCAGGCGTATTTTCGTTACAGTTATTAGCGGCAACATAATAATTGTTATTGTAACTGTTATTGAGGTGTTCTTTGTTAGAATTAGAATTTGAGTTGTGTGATTGATAGTTGTCGGAATTATTCGCATTTGAAATTTCGTGAACTTTATCAAGATTTAATTTTGATAAGTCAATTTTTTTTGTTCTGTTAAATTGGCGGGAGGAAATACGGGATAGATATATTTTGTAATATTCGCTACGATAAAAAATCATGTCGGCGAGAGGCACAAATCCAATTTGACGGCGTAGAATCGTCAACCATTCTTTCCAATCGGCATTGTAGAAATCGTCCTTAATTAACATGTCCAACCCGCGAACATAACCGAGTCTATTTCGGCAAAGAGTTTCAAATTGGTAGAAAAATACGCCTTGTGTCGTTGGATTATTACTTCGGTATTTTGCTTCACGTGCGAGAATTTGTAAGGCGATTTTGAAATCAAGATGCCCGTCTTCGCGTTCACTTTCAGATATTATAAAGGTCTGAAAAGGCGAAAAATAATGGTTAAGTAGACGCATTGAAATTGCCAGTACTCCTGTATATTTTACGTCTGTAAGCATGAAATCAACAGCTTTGTAGAGTTGTGCGGTTGTGAGTAATTCGCCGCGGATTGAATGTAAAAATTCCTGCGTTGTTATCCCGTCTTCCAACGACTCAATAAAAGACTCAAAAAAAAATGCCTGCTCAATATATTCTTCCGACAATAACATTTATCACCTCAAAAAAATTTTTTGACAATATTGATTTATATTTGCTCTTTCTGATTATCCAAAATCAGTTCACAAGCATTTTCTATAACTTGTAAAGTTGCCATAAAAAATCTCCCCGTGAATTTTAATTATTTCTCTGTAACATTATCTGATCACATAAAATTACATGCTAAATGATATTTTATTATTTTTTTTACATCAAAAACGTCAATTGAAATAGAAATTTGACTGTTATTATAAAAAGTTTCTTTTGGTAAAGCGGTTTTAAGTGTTCCTGTAATATTTATCCTAATATCAAAGAAACCAAATTTATCATTGAATTGATACTTACATCCTAAAAGAATACCGTCAATTTGTTGATGACGATCAATTTGATAAATAACCCGTTTTCCAAGATGCTTTCTCAAGTTACTGACGTCTGTAAAACATTCATAACAAATCAATTTCCCCAAAGAAAAAACGGACAACACCATAATTAAGACGATAAATAATAAAAATCCTTTTAATCCTTTAAATTTTTTTCGAAGTTGACAATATATTTCATACATCATTTTTTGAATCGTCATAAAATTTTCTCCTATATTTTGTACATAAAATTTCGTTTTCTAATTTTGAATATTTTTTCAACAAAATTAACAAAATTGGCAGGATTTACAAATGATTTTTCTAATTTGTCCATTCTGAAAATTTTGTTAATTCTGTTGAAAAAATAATCCTAAAAGTTTCATTAATTGATTGCTCCTAAACTTTCGATTTGGGCGTAAATTTGTTGTTCGGTGAAACCTTCGAGGTCGATACTTTTTGACGGGCAAACGGCAACACAAGTTCCGCAACCCATGCACAAACCCGGATTCACTCTTGCTGTCCATTTGACAAGATTTCCGTTACGATCCTTGATGTCAACACGTTCAATTGCCCCGTAAGGGCAAGCACGACCACACGCAAAACATGCCACACAACGTTGTTCGTCAACTTTTGCGATTTCCGGTTCACGTGTTAACACTGGTTGGCTTAACATGATCATTACTTTTGCTGCTGCCGCCGACGCTTGCGCCACCGCTTCGGGAATATCTTTTGGGGCTTGGCACGCACCGCAAACAAAAATTCCTGCAGAATTTGTTTCAACCGGTCGCAACTTCGGATGTGATTCCGTTAAAAAACCATACTCGTCATAACCAACTCCCAACTTTTGCGCCAACGGTTCCGCACCTTCAGTCGGACACATCGCACTTGCAAGAACTACCATGTCCGCCTCAACTGTTACCGGTCGTCCCGCCAATGTGTCCACGCCACGAACAACCAATTTGCCATCCTCTTGCGTAATTTTTGAAACGCGACCGCGATGATAAATTGCTCCGTCTTGTTCAATGGCACGGCGTACAAATTCATCGTACTTCTTGCCGCCGCTACGAATATCCATGTAAAAAACATGCGCTTCGCCATGATGAACTTTGTGTTTGTAAAGCATGGTGTGTTTTGCCGTGTACATGCAACAGATTTTTGAACAATAATTAATTCCTTTGGCGTTATCGCGTGAACCGACGCATTTGATGAAAACGACTTTTTCTGGAATTTTGCCGTCGGACGGACGTTTTGGTTCGCCGTTTGTCGGACCCGATGCAGAGATAAGCCGTTCAAACTGTAACGCGTCAATCACATCTTTATATTTTCCGTAACCATATTCGCCGTAACCGGATTGTTTATTGTCTTCCGGTTTTTTGTTGATGGTGTAAAGTTGATAACCGGTTGCGACAACAATTGCGCCAACCTCTTCGGTGATAACTTCATCATTGTCTTCGTAGTTAATTGCTCCGGCGGCGCATTTTTTGGAACAGATACCGCATTTGCCGGTTTTGAATTTTATGCAATTTGTCGAATCGATCACTGGTTTTGACGGCACTGCTTGAGGGAAGGGGATGTAGATTGCTGTGCGATTTCCGAGTCCATAATCGAAAGTGTTTGGAATCTTTTTTTGCGGACAAGAATTCCAGCACGCGCCGCAACCTGTACATTTTTTCGTATCAACATAACGTGCTTTTTTTCGCACATTAACTTTGAAATTTCCGACGTAACCTTCGATGGATTCAATTTCGGAATAGGTGAGGAGTTTGATTTTTGGATGTTGCCCGACTTCGACCATTCGTGGAGTGAGGATGCATTGGGAACAATCAAGAGTTGGAAAAGTTTCGGACAAGCCAGCCATTTTCCCGCCGACAGAGGGTTCTTTTTCAACGAGAACAACTTCATGTCCCGCCGCCGCAATATCGAGAGCCGCCTGAATTCCCGCAACACCGCCGCCGATAACCATAGCGCGTTTTGTAACAGGAACTTCGATTGGCAGCAGAGCGTGATTATGTTTCACTTTTTCGATGGACATTCGGATTAATTCGATTGCTTTTGCGGTTGCTTCATTTTTGTTTGGGTGAACCCAAGAGCAATGTTCACGGATATTTGCCATTTCGACGAGATAGGGATTGATTCCGGCTTGTTCGACAGCTTTCCGAAACGTTTTCAGGTGCATGTGTGGAGAGCAGGACGCCACCACAACTGCGGTCAAACCGAGTTCTTTGATTTTTTGTAAAATCAATTGTTGACCTGGTTCGGAACACATATATTTATAAGTTACGGCGCAATAAACTCCGGGAAGTTTTGCGATTTCCTCTGTAACTTTTTCACAATCCACCGTCCGCGCGATATTCTCGCCACACCAACATGTAAATACGCCTATTTTCATAACAATAAAACAAAGGTTAAAGGGTTTAATTTTTTAACAACAAAGTAACATTAAGCATCGTTGCGAATTTTGTAACGTTGAATTTCTTCTTCGCGTAAATTATTTGTATCTGTCAAAAGATAGTGTTTTTCGTTTGTCATGGAAATTCCTTTATGGTTTGTTCAAACGAAAATAATGCGATCAATTCCTTGTCAATAAATTTAGCTGCAATTGGAATACAAACAAGAGTTGGAAATTTTTCTTGGCAAAGAGCAAAATCTTGTTCCATTTGTACAATTCCCAACTGGTCATTGCCGCTCTTTGCTTGTACCGGAAGAAGTAATGTACGCCGCGTTTATCCAGACCAACATATAATTCATCGGTTTCCACCTGACCTATATCAGCAATGAAAGTTCGAAGATGATTTTGGAGAGAATAACAAGTGATTCCGGTAAAAATATCAATCAGTCTGTTGTAGCGCAGTTTTGTAAGCAATGCTTGTTCGTCATTCTGTGAGTATCGTTTGATAATATCGGGAGTGGCATCAGGAATTTTCGTTTGAGCAAGAAGTGGATTGGGAATAATCCGTGAATTTTGAGAAAGTGAAAATTGATATTTTCCCCGACCAATAAACCGTATTACCCATTCCATTCCTTTAGGGGCAAGTTTAATAATTGAATCAGGAAGCCGTGTTCTGAATCGAAATGAATAAATAATGTCACCAATATTTTTAGGCAATTCAATTTCTAATTTTTCGGCAGTAGCAATAAACTCTTCCCGCAAAAACGGTACTTCACTTACACCGTCCTTATAATTTTTGAGAAAAATTTCTTCGATAAGTTTTTCATATCGATTAAATTTTTTTTGTATTAGTGATTCTTTTTTCTTCATCATATTTACCCATTCCATTGTAAAACGACAACTTCTTCATTCATATTCATTTTTGTTGCTGTTGCAAATCGTGTTCGGAAAAGATCAACTGATATAAGTTTGTATCCGAGACGAATCGCAATATCAGCGAGAATTTTTCCCGTCGGAATATAAATCTGCAAAAATGACGCCTGATCGCC
>JAITDV010000346.1 GCA_031282385.1 Planctomycetaceae bacterium
AGTTTAACTTTATTTATTGGTTGATCATCAATTAGAATAGTGCCTTTTGAGGGGTCGGCAAAACGCGGAATAAGGTTTAGCAACGTGCTTTTTCCGCAACCACTTGCCCCGATGATTACGACACATTCACCAAATTTGATTTCAAATGAGATATTTTTTAATATGGGTCTATCGTGATCGTAATTGAAATGTATATTTTTGAATTGGATAGATTTTTGGTGTATTGGTAAAATTTCGGGCGAATCGGGATCATTTATTTTTGGAATTCGATCAATCATTATGTAAATTCTATCGGCGGCAGCGGCGGCGGATTGGAATTGTGTAAATATGTCGGACAATTTTCGCGCAGGGTCGGCTGCACCTGCCAATAAAGCGAAAAACATGATCAAAGAACCGGTATCCATTGGTGTTGACAACATTCGGATTCCGAACAAAGTTGTTTGTTCACCCATGAGTAGATATGTACCGGCAACAATTCCCATGCTGATCATGAGGATTCCGAACAATTCAGTCATAGGGTTGACGAGTGATTCGTATTTTGCAATTTTGATTGCTTTTTCGCAACATGCTTGATTGGTCAAGTTAAATTTTTCTAACTCAAGAGACTCTTGAACGAATACTTGAATTATGCGGATTGAGCGGAAAGTTTCTTCTAATCGTCCATAAAGTAATGCGATTTCTTCCATGCTTCGGCGGACAACACGTTTAATTGATCTTGCAAGCCAACGTATTGCGAGAAAGGCGAGCGGGACAAGTAATATTGTTATGATGAGCAGTTGCCAGCAAAGGTAGGCAGCAAGAGCGAGGCAAACGAGCATTTTAAATGGTTCTCGTAATACTTTTCCGTAGATTATATTTAGACCTGTTGTTAGGATATTCAAGTCGTTTGTGAAGCGACTCATTGTGTCGGCGATACCGGATTGGTTAAAGTAATTGACGTCGTATTTAATCATTTTGTTGAATAGTTCTTTTCTGATTTCCATTGCGGAGTATTGGGCAATTCTTGATGAGATGATTCCGTGACTGACAATAAAAAATATTTTTACAATGGTACCGGCGAGGACAAGAGTTATTAGAAAAATTACGGTTCCAAATGGTGTTGTTGGAGTGTATTTTTGTGCGAATGGCAATATTTTGATATAAAAGAATTGCCATTGTTTTAGAGTTTTAATTTCGTGTTTGATGGTATTGTGATTTATATTTTGAGATATGGATTTTTCTAATATTTCGTTTAGTTCATTAATTTTGATATGATTTTGGTTGATTCGTTCTTCAAGCCATGTTGAAAACGTGCCTTTTTTCAAACAAATTTCGGTTATAGGATAAGCCACTGCGCCGATATTGCCTCCCCAAAGTATGCCAATCATAAGAACGCAAATTATTGTAAAAAAAATAAGTAAACGATACCTAAAAGTCTTAAAAACAGCACGCAAAAAATTAGACATAACTGTATAAAAAATTAATAATCACAGGCAACTTCCAAAGTCCATTCTTGTATAGAATTAATAAAATTTACAAGATTGACAAGTTAGAAATTAAATACTCTGTAATTATGTTTATTTTGTTGAAAAAACTAAAATTAATTTGGTAAAAGTTACCAATAAGGAAAATTGCGGATCGAGAATTTAAACATAAAAAAGTTTGTGTAAATTTTACATATTATTTTATCACGTGAAAGACAGGGAATAGTTGAAGCGGACAAGTCGAGTCAAATAATACAAATATAGAATCTTAATTTGTAGAACGAGCAGTATAGAATATTTTTTGCAACAATTAACATTCTCAAAGACAAATAATAACACAAATAATAACTATTTCGGGACAATATATTTAACCAAATAAATAGAGTAAAAGGCAGGGCAATGAGAATAGACCTTTTCTCTAACCTAAAAATACATCAACGCAACAAAAAACCTACAACGAAAAACCGCCTTTAACTCCTCCGAGACCACCCCTCCGAATGAGGGGAATAATTCCCTTCATTCGGAGGGGTCAGGGGTGGTCACCTACAGGTTAGCGAAAAGGTTTAATACAAATAATTTCAATAAAAAAATATATTTTATAAAGTTTTATTAAAATTATTGCCGATAGGTCGGCAGAGATGTTATGTCGTCTGAGCTGTGGTTTGGGGAAGTATTTGTCGGTAAACGATCGATTCTCAATGCGGGCGTAGAACAGAAACTACGCGAAAATCAACATAGTATTTCTTGCAGGCTCAAATCGAACTTGAGTAATTGAACGAACTTAATGTGATTGTGATTTTGATGTAGTATATCCGAATTTGCAGAATTCATAAAGAATGAAAAGATCAGATCAGTTTAATACCAAGCCGACAATTGAATCTATTCCGAATTCGGGTTCTACAATTCCATGTAATATATCTTACGGTGTTAATTCCGATACGGCTGACGATTTTGATCCGGCACTTGAGTTAAAACGCCTACGTCAAGAATTGATCGAGAGACTATTAATTATTCAACGAAAAGCTGCTCTAAATGCACAATCCGAAAAACAAAAACAACTCGCGGTTACAATTATCCCAAAACCAATTCAATCTTCGCCGATAACACATCCAAAAATTACCATAGCCAACGGAATTACTAACGAAATCTCTGAAAAAAATCTCAATAAATTCACAGATACAGACATTACACAAAGAGATAGAGATAATGTTCATTTGGACGCCGGTTCAATGTCTGATTTGTTGTATGATCCCGAAAATGCAGCTAAACGGATTATGGCGAATATCGAATCTGCAAGAATTTGTATTAACAATTTACAAGTTCCAAATATCAGCCAACCAAGCCTAAAACATGCAAAAGACAGATTGCCAAATCAACAAAACTACAACGAAAAAACTAATCAAAAAACAGATAACTTAAAATTACAACCTCAAATAAATCCCGCATCAAACGAACAACTATTACAACAATACACACTAAACAAAACTGACAACGAAATTAAGAGTAACGTAAATTCCGAAATCTTAACTTCTCAAAATCCTACCATTCAAACACTACAACAATCACAATCGCCTAAATCGGATTGGATTAATGAATCATGGTGGGTAATTTTGTTACAAAAATTAAATATCGGTTTATCACTTGTTGGGGTTGTTGGGATTTTGTTCGGGTTGTTTTATCTGCTCAATGGCAACATTTGCAATTTTCAACCTGGTGTGCCGGTTTTATTTGTTGGCTTGGTGCTTATTATTTCAGGGTTGACTGGTCATTTGTTGCAGGAATACGTCAACAATAATTACCCGATAAATCACTCATAAATTAACACGTAACAATTCAAATATAAACTTGTATAAACTCAAATGCAACAATCATTATACCACAGCATTATCGACGTCATTTGGTCGCAACTCTTAAAATTCAATTCATTCGAGAACTCGATTAGTTTCTATATTCTTGTTATTATTTTGGTAATATGTTTAGTAGTTTTTGTAATACATTTATTGCAAAATAAAAATTGATATATCAAATACACGTTAGAATTAAACAACATAAAAAATTAAAACAGTTTGTGCTGCTCGTACTATAAAATTGCCTGACCCAAGAGCGTAAAAACCTGCTTTCCGATAGGTGAGCAGGCGATGGTAAAGGAAAATTCAAGTGTGAACAGTTTAAAATATTTTCAAAGATTTCTTATTCTCAAAAAACGAGTATGTGGTATGTTTCCGCTTTCTGATTTTTATTATCGTTTGTTTCTTGTGGTTTTGGTTTTATTTGCGTTTTGTGGAATTTTTATTTTGCCGGTGTTGGGGCGAACTTTTTATTTTCCGTTTTTTTCGGAACTATCTCCAATTTATGTTCTGCGTTTTAACCGCGTATTAGTTTCAATGGTTGCGGGCGGCGGATTGGCAATGGGCGGATTGGTTTTTCAATCTCTTTTTCGTAACCCGCTCGCAACACCTTATACTCTTGGTATTGCCAGCGGAGCATCGTTCGGTGCAGCGGTCGGGTTTCAATCGATATTTTGGTTTGGCGGAATTTCGGGTTGGTTTAGTTCTTTAATTGTCTTTGGTTTTTCGCCGGTTTCTGTTGGCGCGTTTCTTGGGGCAATACTTGCAACATTCATCGTTTTTTTATTAGGCGGCGGTAAAGACGCTTCATCTGAACGTATGCTTCTTGCGGGAGTAGCGGTCAATTTTTTCTTTGCAAGTTTGATTGTTCTTATACAATATATATCGGCTCCCCATGACGCTCTTCAAATCTTGCATTGGACAATGGGTGAACTTCAAAATGCGGTTACGGCGGATGTTTGGCGGATGTTTCCTTTTGTTCTTTTATTATTTTTTGTTCTTTTATTTTTCGCGAGGGAGTTAAATATTTTTATTACGGGTTGGGACCATGCCAAGTCTCTTGGGATTGAGGTTGGAAGGTTGCGGTTATTTTTATTTGTAGCTGTTTCTTTGGTGGTTGGCGTTATCGTTTCAGTGGCAGGACCGATTGGTTTTGTAGGATTGATGGTGCCGCATATTGCAAGATTAATTGTCGGCATAAATCACTGGAGGCTTATACCGGTAACTTTTCTATGCGGCGCAATTTTTCTAGCAATCTGCGACACAATAAGCCGATCAATTTTTTACCCCGTTCAGATACCTGTCGGCGTCGCAACAAATTTACTAGGCGGTCCTTTTTTTATTTGGCTGCTGCTAAAAACAGAAAAAAGATTAGGATAAACAATTTTTTGAACAATGGAAATATTTTTTTGTTGACTAAATTTTTTTTTCATTGACTCAATTCTGTAACATTGATATATGAATATAAACCGTTGTTATCTTTGGCAAGTTGCTTTAAGAATTCAGAGGTACGATATTTTCCAACTCCAAACTGAATTATATTTATTCGGACTTTGTTTATTTGATTTATTCGTTTTATTTCATTGAGTTGCATTTGAGTCATTGCATCATTGTCATCGCCATCTGTCAGAAAAAAAATTGCATCCGGCTTTTGTCTTATTGCTGCGACTAACGGCTCAAAATGTTTTGTTCCGCCTCTTGCAACTTCAGATTGTACAAAAATAATCGCTTGTCTGCAATTTAATTCTGTTGCCTCAAGCATTCCTTTATCATTCCATTGATTCAATCCGTCATTGTAAAAAATTATATTGAACTTGCATTTTTCGTTATTTAATTCTTGAATATTACGCAACAATTCCGCTTTTGCAGCTCTAAAAGAAATTCCGCCGCGTTCATTCATGCTGCCTGATTTGTCAAATACAAAAACAAAATTGTTACCTTCTGCCGCCGTTCCAAAAACATGAAGCAACTTTTTCCCGCCGCCAGAAATTCCATTTGAATTACCATTGACATTATTGACGGACATTGCCGGATCGTTTGCATGATTAGCTCCAAACAACAAAACATCAGAATTTACATCAACATTCAATCCTACGCCAATTCGTTGCGGCGGTTGCAACGGCGTTATATCGGTGAAGAGACCTTGAACAATTTCGTCTTCTGACTCAAACGGATTTTTATCAGTAAACTTAACACCGTCAACACCGGAATATTGAGTGGTATTACCATTTACTTGTTTGACTAATATTTTGCCGTTAGCGTTTCGACTTGTAACCAAAGGTTCATGAGCCGGTTGAAAACGAAGCAAAAAAATCAAAATCAAAAGTAAAAGCAAATGAAATAATAACGAACCGATCCAAGCACGACGCGATAAACTAATCAATACAGAATCCATAAATCAAAATCAAAAAATATACTGTTCGTACTATAAATTTCATGACTCATGAGCGCAAAAGCTTGCTTTCCGATAGGTAAGCAGGCGGTGGTGAAGGAAATTTAAAGTGTGAACAGTTTAATAATATTCGTTTT
>JAITDV010000422.1 GCA_031282385.1 Planctomycetaceae bacterium
ACTGTCCTGTTACCCAAGCCCATATAAATCCGCGCGGGACAATATCGTTTTCCGAACGGCTCTAATATTCCAGTTGAAACTTGGGGCTATTCATGGAAAACTCCTCCTACAGGGTTACACAGCTAGCATACAAAAGAATGAAACACTTACAACCAACTGAACAATAATTACTTGAAAGGGGAGGTTTTTAGAATTTCCCTATGTTTTTCCCCCCTGATTGACGAAATGTTAAATTCTGGTACACTTCCGCAACTTTTTTGTTGGTCGAGTTGACTGACTCGTTTTGATCTTTGTTCGATCCATTGAACAAGACGATTTACTTTTCCAGATCGAATTGGGCGGATTCCAAAACGTTGCCAACACGTATTAATTTTGTGTTTACGGCAATGTGCCAAACGGAATCAACCAAAAAAATAGAAAGAGAATTATCTGATGTCAGAAGTTTCTGCGCCTATTTCCGTACAGGAATTGATTGATGCAGGTGCTCATTTTGGACACCGTGCGAGTATGTGGAATCCTAAAATGCGACCTTACGTTTATGGTCGCCGTAAGTTGATTCACATAATAGATGTTCGTGAGACCGTTCGCGGTCTCCTTCGTGCAAAAAAATATCTTAAACAAGTTGCCGCACAAGGGAGTTTGATTTTGTTTGTCGGAACCAAACGACAGGCGTCTGAATCAATTAAAACCGAAGCTGCTCGTTGTGGAATGCCTTACGTCGCTGACCGTTGGCTTGGAGGTACGCTAACAAATTTTCCGACAATACGGTCAAGATTGAACCGACTTAAAGAATTGGAAGAAATTTTAGGTGGCGATCAATTGCATACTTATTCCAAAAAAATGCAATCGTCTTTGCAACGCGAATACAGAAAAATGTTCCGTAATTTAAACGGTATTCGCGATATGGCAAGATTCCCGGAAGCAATGGTTATTGTTGACCCGAAAAAAGAAAAAAACGCGGTCAAAGAAGCCCAAAAATTGGGGATTGTTACGGTAGCGTTGATTGATACTGATTCTGATCCGGATGAAGTTGACTTAATAATACCGGGCAACGACGATTCCATACGTTCAATTGAAGTGATTATGCGTTGCCTTGCGGACGCTGTAGAAGAAGGACGAAAAGAAGCAGGAATAGAAACGTTCAAGGAAATTTAAAGTGTGAACAGTTTAAAAACGCTAATTACACTGAAATATTACCATTTTTGTGTCCTAAATTACCGTAACGAATTTAATTTGTTGTGTCCGATTGTCATATACTTTTTTCCTTGTAAGATGCGAGGCAAAACTAAAATGTATCCATGAAACTATAGGAAGTCGTGATGATACTATCAATGTTTTCGGAGTTACCTGTAGATTTTGAAATCAAGCATCCGCACGATTTGCTTTCTCGCCGTATTCTTTTTGATGCGGAGTTGTGCAAGTTTATTGAAAAATTATGAATGCGGCGGAGACGCCAGCATTGTCAAGTTGCTTGATCTTAAGTTCGCTTCAATGTGAGTCGCCGGTGACGGTGGATAGCAAGTTGCGGGAAGTTCGTGGCGACTTGCGTTTTTTAGTCTCGCAATTTATAGTATGAACATTATATTTCACAAGAACACATAAATTCACGCGGATTGCGGAGAACGAAATTTCCTTTGTGAACCGTCAAATGAACAAGTTTCAAATTTATACCCGCAAAGGCGACAAGGGTGAAACGTCTCTTGCGAATGGAATTACTGTTACGAAAAATAATCCGCGAATAGAGGTTATTGGTGAACTTGACGAGTTATCAGCTGTGCTTGGTGTTGTACGTTCAATTGACGGCGGTCAAACTTTTTGCCGGATAATTCATCGGATACAAAATGAGTTGATTCGTTTTATGTCGGAGCTTGCTGTGCCGGATAATAATCGTTACAAAATTTTGCAAGAAGATGTTGATCGTTTGGAATTGGAGATTGACGAGGCGAGTGTGGAGTTGCCGATATTGACGGAGTTTATTGTTGCGGGTGATAATCGTCAATCGGCTTTTTTGCATCTTGCCCGTACGGTTTGTCGTCGTGCGGAGCGGCGTTTGGTTATGTTGAGTCAAGTTGAGGTTGGGGTTTCGCCTTTGTTGTTGGTTTATTTGAATCGGCTAAGTGATTTATTGTTTGTTTTGAGTCGCAATTGTGTTACAAATTAGCGGATGGCGGTGTTAAGTTGTATTTTGTGTGGTTGCCCCCCTTGCCAAAGTTGGTTGGTGTATTATACTGCTCCGTTTTCTTGGTGTGATTGTTGTGTAATGTGTGACAAAAATTGATGGAGTTGACTTGAACGAGACGTAATTTAGATTATAAATTTTGAGGTTTGAAATGGCTAAAGCTAATGATAAAACGTATATGGCAAAACCTGGCGAGGTGGAGCAAAAGTGGTATCTTGTGGATGCTACAGACAAGGTGGTTGGTCGTCTTGCGAGTGATATTGCAATGATTCTAATGGGCAAGCATCGTCCGGCATATACGCCTCATGTTGACACGGGTGAGTATGTTATAGTTACCAATGTGGACAAGTCGGTTTTTACCGGCAAGAAACTTGATCAAAAGAAGTACACGAGATATACGGGTTATCCGGGACTTCGTTCTGAAACGGCGCGGGAGCGTTTTGCGAGACGACCTGCATTGGTTTTGATTGAGTCGGTACGGCGGATGTTGCCCAAGAATAATCTTGCGAAACGAATGTTGCGGAAGTTGAAGGTTTATAATAGTGGGGAACAACATCTGCATCAGGCGCAAAATCCTGAAGTTCTGGAGTTAGCGATTACTCGTAAACGTGTTAAAAGTTAATTGAGCAGTGGTTAATTAGGACAATTTTTGAGGTAATTTAATTTCAAAATATTTATTTTCAATTGAAAAATTCAAATGGTCAAATTTGGTGATTATATTATTGAAGGCAATGGTAAAAATGATTGTCTTGGGACGGGCAGGCGAAAGTCGTCCGTAGCGCGGGTTAGAGTGCGAACCGGCAGCGGCAAAATTAGTATTAATCAACGCGAGCTGGATGATTTCTTCAAAACGCAAAAACAAAAAGTTGCGGTACTTGCACCGTTGGTGCTTACAGGCAAGAAGGAATTGGTTGATGTTTTAATTCAGGTTTCGGGCGGAGGAACGACAGGGCAAGCGGATGCGTGTAAGCTTGGAATTGCTCGTGCAATTAGAAAATTTGATCCTGAAGTTGAAGGAACGTTGCGGGAGAATCATTTGTTGACGCGGGATGCGCGTGAGGTTGAACGTAAGAAATACGGTCTCCGCAAAGCACGACGCGGTACGCAATTCTCAAAACGTTAATTTTGTTCAGCTCGGTAACCGCAATTTCATAAAATTAAAATCCGTATCGTTTCAATTGAATAAAATTTCGCTTGAAATGATACGTCAATTTTATTTTTTAAAAGACTAATAAAAAAACAAACCGACTAATCGGTTTACGATAAAATTGTTTCGGTGATTCTGGCTTGTCTTGATGTTGGTATTGACAACGTTTTTTGTGTTGAATAGAATCAGCTACTCACACAGGGTGATTTGAAGAAGAATTCAATTTTTGATTCTTCGGACAACTTATAAGAACCTATTTTTTACAGAATTATCAAAATTTTCAGGATTGACAAGTTTAGATAATTTATTGTATCCACAAATTATTTAATTCGTGATCTTTCGTGAAAATTCGTGGACAAAATGAGTTTTTAGAAGTTCCCTTTGGCAATAACTGTTGTGATCGGGATGTTGTTCAGTTTACTATGTAAATTGCGGTTAATCTGAAAGTAAAAAAAGAATTCTAGTAAAATTAATTTGTGCAAAGTGGTAAATTTTAATTTGAACGAATTCGAATTTGCAGATTAAGTTTTTTGGGTGGTGAGCTGAAAATATTAAACAAGTTGATAATAAAATTTCAATAAATAATTAAAGGTGGTAAAAATGAAAAACAAAGAAGTAAATTTGGCAAAAGCCAATGTTAAAATAGCGAAGGGGGGGGGGGGTACGTAAAGCTAAAAATAGCAATCAGTACAATTCTATTGTTAATTTTCTTTTTAGCTTCTCTAAACTTTATTTTGGTTTTACTCTTGTTGAGCTTCTTGTGGTTGTTGCGATTATTGGTCTTTTGATTGCGTTGTTGCTTCCGGCAATTCAAGCTGCGCGTGAAGCTGCGCGTCGATCAGAATGTTCCAGCAAGCTGCGTCAACTTGCAATCGCGTTACACAATTATCATGATGTATTTGAATCATTTCCTTCAGTACAAAGCGGAATTGATACACCTGGAACAGATTGGTCGGCAGGACAACATGAACGTAAACGAGTGTCAGGTTTTGTAGGGCTTCTTCCTTTTATGGAAATGCAGCCGCTTTACGACATTATTTATGACGCACAATTGAACTATAAAAACGGCAGTACTTGGGAAGGATTCAGAACAGCAGGAACAGACAACAGTACAAGCGGTCAATACTTTCAAGGCGTTTACAATGTTGCCATGCCGATTCTTATTTGTCCATCGGAACCTTATTATGAATCGCAGTTTGGTTACCAAGCTCGCAACAATTACGTTTTTTGTCAAGGCGATTTCCCTGGTCGCGGTGATACACATCCGAACGGTTGCGGTTCAAATCCGCGTGCGGTTTTTGCAACTTGGAAATGGTTAGGTATTGGAGCGATTACTGACGGCAATTCAAATACTCTTGCAATAAGTGAACGTTGTATCGACCCAGGCAACGGAAATAAATATGCTTACGCTCTTGTTTGCGGTGGCGGCATTGTTTCAGGTTGGGGTAATACTGGCACAAGTAACACCAATCCCTCCGCAAGCGGCGCACAACCTACTCCAACCAGTAACTTCAAACCTCTCACTTGTCTCAATCTTCGTAGCTCAAAAGGAAATCTTGGAACATTGCCAAGCGGCGGATCAATTGTTCATCGTAGCGGGTGGCGTTGGTTGTCTGGTGAACCTGTTTACGGCTGCTTCAACACAATGAATCCGCCAAATTCACCAATTTGTATTAGTGGTACTAGTACAACCGACGCGGGTTTTATACCGCCAAGCAGTTATCATTCAGGCGGCATCAACGCTTCTCTTTTTGACGGTTCTGTAAAATTCATTTCAGATGGAATCAATCATAGTACCAGTGGAACTTTAGCCGACGGACTTGGACTTTGTATAAGATCAGGACAATCGAATTTCGGAATTTGGGGAGCAGCTGGTTCAATTAACGGCGACGAATCCGCACAATTACCGTAACAAGTTTGTCAATTAACGTTACATTAAATTAAAAACAAAAAAATTAAAATTTAAAAAGGGTAAAAAAATGTTTAAGACAGCATTTACACTTGTTGAGTTGTTGGTTGTGATAGCAATTATTGGATTATTGATAGCGATGTTGCTTCCGGCGGTTCAAGCCGCGCGGGAATCGGCACGACGAATGTCATGCTCAAATAACATGCATCAAATCGGTATCGCAGTTCACAATTTTATTGACGCAAAAAATGGGCTTCCACCGCTTATGATTGGTACGGCAACTCAATCGCCGTCAATTTTTTCACTTTTACTTCCATACTTAGAAAAACAAACTATCTATGATCTGATACCTGAAGATTTTGATACGGCATCAGCAAACAATCAATGGTGGGACAGCTTACCGGATAAAAAATCTATGATCGTCTCAACATATATTTGCCCAACACGCGGTTCAAGAATCGCCGATAACCCAACATTAGCCCAAACGCCCCGCGCAACCGACGGTTTCGTATGCGATTATGCAACCGTAATTTCAACGGCTACAAGAAATACAAGCGGTCACATTATCCGCCGAGAATATACTTGGGATAATCAAAATGATAATAATTATGGACCATTTAGGACGGCAAAAATGTTAGCGTTATCCGATGATCATACCACTCGAACAAAATGGATTCCAAGAGATAGAATTTCTCGTTTTATTGATGGAGCAAGTAATCAATATATTTTTGTTGAAAAACATATTCCTATTGACAAATTAAAGAAATGCCAGGAAGGTTTAGCAACTGATGTTACCGAAGGAACTGGGGCCGAAGCCGGTTATTGGGATTGTGGAGTTCAAATTACACGTTCCATCCCTGATATTCCCACAGACGGCGGCAGTTCTTGGACTAATATACTAATGTATAGTCCAGCCCGAATGGTCAACAATGATATTCACGTACTTGCAAGATCGTCAAGAGAAGGCGTTGCGAAAAGTACATTACGCGAAGGAAATCCCAATCTTTGGGACGGTGGAAATAATTCTGCTAATTACAATGGACAAGTTTCGGCGTTTGGCAGTTATCATACCGGCGGTATTTGTCATCATCTTTTTGGCGATGGATCGGTGCATGGATTTTCGCCAAATATTGACCGACCGAATATTCATTGGCCTTTAGGTTGTGTCAACGACGGCACACCCGTAACAATTCCGTGAGTAAAATCACTGTATATTGTAATGTCGCATATCTCTCTCTACTTATTTAATACTTATGTCATTAAAATGAAAACCGGAATTTAAAAATAAATATAATAGACCTTTTTTCTAACCTAAAAATACATCAACACAACAAAAAACCGCCTTTAACTCCTCCGAGACCACCCCTAACCCCTCCGAAGGAGGGGAATAAGAAGACGCCTCCGAAAGAGGCGAATAATTCCCCTCCTTCGGAGGGGTCAGGGGTGGTCTCCTACAGGTTAGCGAAAAGGTCTAATATCTCTACAATCTTTAACCATTACTAAATCATGTTCAAAAAAATTTCAAGATCAAGTATTTTATTTTCGTTATTGTTTTGTATGTTTTTTTTATTTGTTGGTTGCGGCGGTAAATTTTTACAGTTTGGCGGCAAGGTAACAACTCCAGACGGACAACCTTTTACAAAAGGTTTCGTTGTTTTTACCAACGGCAAAGAATACGCTCGCGGCAAATTACAATCCGATGGTTCTTACAAACTTGATTCGTTAAAAGACGGTGATGGGCTTACGTCTGGTCGGTATCAAGTTTATCTTTCCAGTTTTCAGGACAATATCGGCACGGAAGACACTCCGGTTTACAAGTCGGATATTGATTTGAAATACGAGAATCCTGACACTTCAGGTTTATCGTGTGAAGTTGTACCGGGTGGATATTTCAACTTCACAGTAGATTTGCAAAAATAAGGCAACTTCTATAAAGTCGAAACAAAAAAAATTTGCGGCAGGCGGGAACGCTACATAGAGTAGTGATTGCTTAAAACGTTCAAGTTTTTAACCACCTCTAACCCCTCCAAAGGAGGGGAATTTAATGATTCACATCCTTTGGAAGGGGAGGGGTGGTTTTATAAAACGACTGAATAGTTACATTTTTTCAAAAAATTTCGATTTGTACTGTTCGTACTATAAATTGCGTGTCTCAAGAGCGTAAAAGCCTGCTTTCCGATAGGTAAGCAATCGGAGGTAAAAGAAATTAAAGTGTGAACTGTTTAATTGTTTGGGAATCTATTCAGTGGAAATTTTTGAAAACGTGAACATCGAGTAAACAATCTCATTTTCAACCTAAATTTCTTACTAACCCAAAAGACTAAATCTTCTAAAATATTAATATTCTGGTTGTTTTTATTAGACCTTTTCGATAACCTGTAGGAAACCACCCCTAACCCCTCCGAAGGAGGGGAATTATTCGCCTCTCTCGGAGGTGTCTTCTTATTCGCCTCATTCGGAGGCGTCTTCTTATTCCTCGCCTTCGGAGGGGCTAGGGGTGGTCTCGGAGGAGTTAAAGGCGATTTTTCGTTGTAGGTTTTTTGTCGCCTTGATGTATTTTTAGGTTAGAAAAAAAGGTCTATTGTTTTTAGAAATTATCTTAAAATTGCGTTATGTGATTTATTCGATCCGATTCCCCTCTTATGGTATTAAATTTATGTTGCGGTAGAATGGTACGAGTTTTGAATCAGAGTCGTTGTGTTGACTTCTGATCGATGGCGGTTACAAGATCGTTTCGGCGCAATTGAGTTTGAATATTTTTGCACGAAATACGATTGTACTGTTCGTACTATAAATTGCACAACTCAAGAATGTAAATGCCTGCTTTCCGATAAGTAAGCGGGCGAAGGCAAAAGAAATCTAAAGTATGAACTGTTTATAAATCGGTTGACATCTTGACCTCCATATCATAAAAATTAAAAACAACATTTAACAAACTAACAAAAAGGACAAAAAAATGAAACGAACATTAATCGTAACAACAATTATTTTAGCATTGGCAACAACAACTTTCGCCGCAGACATAACACTACCGCCGCCGCAAAAAACCGGCGGTAAACCAATATTCGACGCCATCAACGAAAGACAATCAACAAGGTCTTTAGACGAATCAGCGTTGGATAATCAAACCTTATCCGATCTGCTTTGGGCGGGTTTCGGATACAACAGAGAAAACAAACGTACTGCGCCATCACCAAAAGATTTGCAAGAAACGGATATTTACGTTATTCTCAAAGAAGGCGTTTATATTTACGATGCGAAAAATAATAAATTACTGGAGAAAAATACCGGCGACTTCCGAAAAGACGCTACTATTAGTCAAGATTTCGTCAAGACTGCTCCAGTCAATTTTATTTTTGTTGTAGATAAATCCAAAGAAAGCGGTCATACCGCGTATTTTTCAGTCGGTGCAATTGCAGAAAACATTTATCTTGTAGCTGCATCAAAAGGACTAGGTACAGTTCTTCGGACAAGCATTAATAAAGACGCATTGAGGAAAACATTAAAATTAAACGCAAATCAAGAAGCTGTAGCCGGACAAACTATCGGAAAGAAAAAATAACTCACAATCGCGAATCTATAAGAATAAACTTTAGACCTTTTCGATAACCTGTAGGAAACCACCCCTGACCCCTCCGAAGGAGGGGAATTATTCATTCGGCTTCGGTCGGAGGCGTCTTCTTATTCCCCTCCTTCGGAGGGGCTAGGGGTGGTCTCGGAGGAGTTAAAGGCGGTTTTTCGTTGTAGGTTTTTTGTTGCATTGATGTATTTTTAGGTAAGAAAAAAGGTCTTTTGTAAACAAGCTATTCGGCTTCGGTCGGTTGAAATAGACCAAAGCCGAAAAAATTTTAAACTGCTCACACTTTGATAAGAGAAAACTAATGATCGTTTATACGTGTTGCGTGTGTGCGATCATTAGTTTTGTGTTTTGGCGGGGTTGTTGGTTATTTGTAAATTTATTGTTTTTTGATATTCGTCGAATTTTACTGTTTTAAATGTATTCATTGAGTTTTGTACCGAGTTTATTTTGTTTTTATCTTCGTCTGTCAGTCGTTTGATTAGTTTGTGTGAGCTATAGAAAGTTCTTTCTGCCTTGCTTGTTGTTTTTCCGTTTGGGTAAAAAGTTGTGGTGATATTTTGGGGGAATCTATTTTCGTTGCGCAAAATACGGTTTACTTCCAATCTGAATAATTGTCCATACGAGTTTGTAACTCTGTAATTCAAATAACACGTCAAATTGCAAAAATCAAAATACTGTTTTGCGATTTTGTTATCTGCAAAAATTTCTGTTGTCAGTTTGTAATCAACCCAATTGGATTGCAATGCAATTTGTCCGGAATTTTTATCAAGATCGGTTTTGAAAACTGGATTAGCAATAAATTCATAACGTTCACCCATTCTTGTTTTCGAGGAACGAATCTTGTTCAGAGCAAAATCAACTTCACGCCGTGTCTCCGACGCCGATAACTGCGTTTGAATCCGTAACAAAGGTGCAAGCAAAGTAAACGAATCCTTCGCCGCATCGTAGTATGTTATTTCTCCGTTGTCTTCTATCATTCCCAAAAAATTTTTTTCCAAAAAATATGTCTTACTGCACACTACGATTTTATCAACAACAATCTCATTATCAATCCGAAATTGTTCCGCCGCAATTAACTTGCCGGACAAAAAAATAATCACCATAAATTGCACTGCAAGCAAAAACAACTTCGCCGTATTATAAAATTTTCCGCAAAGAAACCGCATCCAATAACAATTCTGTAAAAATCGAATTGTGCTGTTAGATTCATTATGATTACACGATTGCTTGAAATTTAAGGTCATATTTATTTAATTCTAATTTATTTGAAGTACTCTTTCATTACATTGAAAATATTCATAGCTGTCCAGTGAATTTTAAGCTATTCACACTTCGAATTAGGTCAACTTATATTGGTTGACCTAATTTGGTAATCCTGTTTTAATATCTTTGTGTCGCCAAATTCTAAAAATGTATTCGGTGTATCGCTTTTCGGAAGTGTAACGTTTTCAAAAAAACAGATCAATACCAAATTTACAATTAACTCATCATACTTGAATTTTCTGTTTTTAGGGTTTGTGTTACTGCATGACTTGTCAAGCTGATTGAGGCGTGATATACTACCACGTCGTTTTTTGGCAATGCTACAAACTTGGTGTTAGAGTTGTAGCAAAACAATTTAAACTGTTCACACTTTAAATTTCATTTACCTCCACCTGCTTACATATCGGAAAGCAGGCTTTTGCGTTCTTGAGTCACACAATTTATAGTACGGGCAGTATAGAAACCACAGGAGATTTTTATGAGAAAATTTGTATGCTTGTTAATGGGAATTTCCCTTTTGACATTTATTGGTTGTTATATGGAATCAACCACTGTAACTACGCCCATACCAACCAAACCACAAACTTCCAATCAGTCAACAACTGGATCAACCACATCACCATCTGCTGCTAATACGGAACCTGCCAATGAATTGGGGGATAAACCGGCGCAGAAACCAGGAGATGTTTTGTCTGAACCGCCGGAGTTGAAGTTAGACCCCGTGTCGGAACCAAAACCGGAACCGACTAAACCGGAAATCAAACCTGCGCCAACTCCTGAGCCGCCTAAACCGGAACCAAAACCTGCACCAGCTCCTGAACCGCCTAAACCGGAACCAAAACCTGCGCCAACTCCTGAACCGCCTAAACCGGAACCAAAACCTGCGCCAACCCCTGAACCGCCTAAACCGGAACCAAAACCTGCGCCAACTCCTGAGCCAAGTTCCAAAGAACCTAAAGCGGTTTTGTCTGTGTCGGAGGCGAAGGTTGCTAATGATAAGAATGTTAAGAAAGAACCGCTTCCGGCGCTTACAATTCGTTTTGCCGATATTGATACTATTTTAGCGGTTGCGAAAAAGATCGCTGGAATTATTGGTACGAGCGGCGAGCAATTTGATAAGACAGTTGATACGATTTTGAGTAATGTAAATGGCTTGAGCAAAACCGAACCGATTGGGTTAGTTTTTCGGACTAACGGTAATGATTTCAATGATCCGTTATTTTTGTTGCCTATAAAGGATTTGTCGAAGTTTTCAATTCCGAGTTTACCTCTTTTACGAGTCGAGAAAATTGATGCCGGCAAGTTTCGTATTGTGTTGCCCAACTTTAATTTACTTGCTTATCAAAAAAACAATTATGCTGTATTAGTGCTGGAGGCTTCCACGGCACCGATTCCTGCGGAACCTAAGTCGTATCTTGCGGATGTCGAAAAATATACAATGGGCATAAAAATAGATTTCGCCAATACTTCGTATGATGAGATTAATAAACTCTTGGCTCCAATGATGCTTATTTTGGCAATACAGAATCCCGAAGCAAGTGAACAATTTCAAAAAACAATTGAACAAACAAAATTGTACTTTGATGAGTTTAAAACTCTTGATTATGGGATAACAGTTAATTCAAAAACACTTGACCTTGTGTTTGAGAGTAATTTGTTGCCGAATTCCAGTTCAAAAATATTTTCCAAAATTGCCACGGTTATGAAGGACAGAAAAACCATTTTTGGTGGTTTCAAAACTTCTAAAGCTCCATTACTTAAATTTAGTAATGCGGTGGCATTTCCAGAAGGTACCGCGTTTCCGGCGGAGTGGACTAATGCGTCTGTTGAACAGTTTGATGTGTTTTTTAACGGTATTTTGAAGCAGGTTGAGGAAGATGCCGAAACCAAAGACGAAGTTAAACATGCCAAAGCAATAATAAATTCTTTGAAGAAATTAATAGCCGCTTCTATTATCCAAACAAAAGCGGATTATACTTTCTCACTTGACGGAGAAGGAACTTTTTTGGCGGCGTCTATTTTGAAAGAAACTGATGAAGTTGTGGTATTGTTTAACTCGGTGATGGGTTTTATTCAGGCAAAACATTCGGAAAGTAAGAATAAAGAGAAATATAATAACTTGATCAAAACCAATCTAAAGAAAGAATATGAAACGGTTTCAGGTTATAAACTTTCCAGCTTAAAAATTCCAATTGATGAGGTTGCGGGGTGGCATTCGATTCCGATTCCGCCACAGCTTAAAGGTAAAAGTTATACAATTTTCACTGCGGTAAAAGATAATGTTGCGATAGCTGTTGCCAGCGGATTTGACGCCGGCCAAACAGAAACGGAACTAAAAGCCGCATTGCAAAAAACTTCAAGCCCAACCAAAATTGAACAACCAACATTGCAATTTGACCTGAAAGTGTTGGGACAACTTCTGAGAAAAATCGGATTTGAAGAGATGGACAAGAGCAAACCAAATGCAGAATTAGCGAAAATTTTTGTTGATCTGCTTGAAAATGCAGGCAATAACGCCAAGATAATTTTTACGGACAAAATGAAAGGTTCAACTTACTCGGGATCAATCAAGATTGACGGAACAATCATCAGCACAATCGCAAAGTTTGCAAAACAAGCTTACGAAAAAAGCAATGTTTCAGACGAAGGTGAAGAAGATGATGATGATGACAACTAACAGCTAAACTAACTTTTTGCTGAAAATCAAAACGCAAACAATTATAATATTCGGCGATTATTTCTTGTTGATATACTAAATTTAGTTCCGTTAGGAACGCCTTATTGCTTGAATAACTTGCCAAAACACGAATAGTACATGATCTTAAGTAGTGTGCTGTTCGTTTTTTTTTGTGTAAATAGTTGTCCCTGAAAAAGTCATTTGGAGCTATAAATTCTGGGCTTATCTGGTTGCAATTTAGAGTTATAATTTGCAATATAGTTATTGTTTTATCCGAGATTTTCCTTAAAACCT
>JAITDV010000429.1 GCA_031282385.1 Planctomycetaceae bacterium
AGGTTTTAAGGAAAATCTCGGATAAAACAATAACTATATTGCAAATTATAACTCTAAATTGCAACCAGATAAGCCCAGAATTTATAGCTCCAAATGACTTTTTCAGGGACAACTATTTAATCGTAAAGTAATCTTCCGATTCTTACAATTGTTGCGCCTTCTTCAATGGCTATTTCAAAATCGTCGCTCATGCCCATTGATAATTCATCCATAGAACAATTCACCAGCAAGTTTTGTGATTTTAATTTTTCCGCGATATTTCGTACTGCCGCAAATTCACGCCGTGTCTCAGTTGCATTCGACAAAAGACCGGACATACACATCAAACCAACGACATGCAAATTTCGAAATTGCCCCAACCGCCCCACAACATCAGAAATCTCCGACGGCTCAAAACCGTGTTTTGTTTCATCACCTGAAATCGCAACTTCCAGCAAACATTTGACCGGTTGCTCTATCGATTCATCAACCGCAACCCGATCAATCGCACTTGCAAGACGCTCCGAATCAATTGAGTGAATCAACGAAATACGCGGTAAAATTTTTCTAATTTTATTACGTTGAAGAGTTCCAATCATGTGCCATTGCAGTTGTTTTTTTGCAACGTTATTTGGCAAACACTCCGGTAAATTGCGATCCAAATATTCAATCTTGTCCCAAAGCGATTGTACCCGCGATTCGCCAAAATCCATACAGCCGTTTTTAATAAATTCAATGATATGTCGATCCTCCGCCGTAACATATTTCGTAACCGCAATCAACTTGATGTCATCCGCGTCACGCCCGCATCGTAACGCGGCATCCGCAATTTTATCGCGCACAAATTTAATCTTATCGGATATACTCATCACACGTTAAATTCAGTTTTGTTTTTTGTAATGGACAAAAGGAACATGACAAATATGAAACTATCTTAAAAAAACAAGAATCAAATATGAAGAGTATATTGTTTATTTTTTTAAGATATATTTGTTCTCAAATAGAAACAATAAGAGTGAGTATCTTTCTTAACCGTTTCTTTTACTTGGCGGAATTATTCGACCAGCCAGAAAGATTTCTGCCATCATGAATATAATCAAAACATACAGAACAAAATCACTCCACGAAGCGTTCGCCGCAAACTCAAATGAGGTTGAAAATCCAGCAGCACTCTCAAGCGATGCGTTAACCGACTTTGCCAGATTGGCTAACTCTGATAAGTCCATCAATGCCGTTTCACCTTCTTTTGCCAACACATTGACCGCATACAACTCAATATTTTTTTCAGTAGTTTCCGCATGTTTTTGGAGTTGTACTTCATAAAATCCTGCGTTATCAGTTTTTTCAAAAATTCCTTTTGCCAAACCTTCATCGTTGTTTACCAGTTCAAGTCTCGCAACAGAAACTTCCGCAACGCCTTCTCTTGACGGAATACGAATTTCAACTTGCGGCTCAAATAAAGACGAATCAATTGCAATCGGAATCGCATTGCCCACAATCAATTGGTCGGTTTCCTTTTTTGAGTCTGCAAGCGCAGCCGCTAACTCAAGCATAACAATAACAAAACTCGGATTACCCTTACCCCAATTATTCCACACCGGCGCGACCGACGTCAGAAACGTGATTACTTTTCCGTTACCGAAATTCTTTTCAACGACTAACGGTTGTCCGTTTCTTAGTTTGGCAAGTATGTTTACGTTTTCGATTTTTTGATCTTTCGGCAAAGACACCGCAAGATACTTTTCAATTTTAACACCAGCCAGAAGCGGACTATCGCCTTCACTAAATAACCTGAAAATCGGATGATTGCCCATAATATTTATATCAGGTTTGTTCGTAAGTAAGTCAGGTTCAAGTTGTGAAACAGCAATCGGCGAAAAAGGAAAAATCCCCCTGTTGTCGTTATAAAGAACCGTTCTCACAAAATCAAGATTGCTGTTATCGCCAACAAAAATAGCAACACCGCCGCCATTTGATACGTATTCTTCAAGAGCTTTAACAGCGGATTGTTCAAGCGGAATGGCGTCGAGCAGAAATATTGCGTTGTATTGTTTGAGCGGATTTGCTGCGAGAAAAGCCGGTGGTTCCGTGCGAGTACGAATTCCCGATTTTATACTTGACGGCGCAAGCGCGATACGAACAAATTGCGCTGGATCAAAATTACCTGTACGACGCTCCGGCACAATAAGCAAAATTTCAATTGCTGCAGGAACATTGACCACGAGCATTCTGTTGTTGTCATCAGCAATCGCATCCGGTTGCAACCTTATCTCAACACGATGCGTTCCAGCATCAGAAAAACGAACCGGAAACCGCAACGGCGGATTGAGCAACTCGCCCGCTTTGATCCGCGGAATTGTTACACCGGTTTGCGCAACATCATCAACCAAAACCGACAAATGAACATTGTCCGCATCCTCATGTCCATAATTAATAATTTCAGTATCAATAAGCATCTCAACATCCGCCGCATGAATTCCATCAACAAGCTGCATTGACGTAATTCCAAGATTGCTTCGTTCTTCATCAACAGATCGAATCATTCGTACAGTACCGCCAAGAGTTCGTATTTCGCCGATTTTCTCTATTATCTCCGCTCGGTTTTGCCAATTTGCAGATCGAAAATCAGAGATGAAATAAACAATAGGCTTACTTCTTGCGGCAGATTGTCTGACAAGAGTTGCAGCAGGTTCAAGCATATTCGCAGGTTCAAACGCACCTTGCGACGGATACAACGTCTTTAACATATTGCGGACATTTTGTATTCCTTCTTCGTTGAGAGTTATTTCTGCAAATTCGGGCGGATTGCCATGATTGATTGCGTTTGTTCTGGACAAACGAATCAGACTCAATTTATCATTGCCGTTATGCTTGGCGGCGTTATCAACAATTTGTTTTATCACACCAATTGCATCGTCAAATATTATACTGCCGCCTTGAGCTGTATTACGATCATTCATTGAATATGAATCATCAAGCAAAATAATATGATGCGAAGATTTACCGCCCAATAAATCCCCAATAACTCCTTCAAGTTTCGGTTGCGCCAACATAAGAATCACAGCAGCAATAACCAACATACGCAACAACATCAGAAGCAATTGCTGCATAAGAATTCGCGTACGGCTGCGTTTGTAACTCGCAAGCAAAAACTCTATCGCCGCCCACTCAACACGACGATGACGAAACATGTTGATCAAATGAATCAACACAACCAACCCAAGTAAAGGCAAAAACCAAAGTAATGATTGATATACAAACACGTTTTAGATAAAGTAGAAAAAAATAAGTTAAACTGTTCACACCTTAATTCTCGTTGACACTTGCAAAGTTATCTATCGAAAAGCCCGCTTTAACGCCATTACACCGCCGAATTCTAAAGTACGTTACAGTATAGAAATTCCCTAACATTCAATTGAGAATACGTAATTATCTTAATCCAAAATCAAATACATAAACCAATTTTGGAAATATTGTACACAGGATAAAAAAACCTTCAAGAAGGCAGAAAAATACCCACAACTAATCTACAAAAAACACCACTAATAAGAAATCTATACTCATCACACATTAAAATTCAGTTTTCTTTTTTTAAGAGATTGCAACAACGAAAAGGACTTGGAGAAAAGAACAACATGAGCTACATCTTAAAATCCGAAATTTCAAGTATGATGAGTATATCCTACTAAAAAAATATCCGGCAATTCTTATTATCACGGCTTTTCAACTGTGATATTTAATTCTGTTTTTCCATTGACCGTACAAGTCAAACCGCTTTGAGTTGGGTCGGAAAATTTGTTGTGAATAATTGGCGGTAACGGAATTGGTTGTCCCTTTGCGTCGGCTTTCGCTTCACCAATTGGAGCAGCAATAACAGTTACTTGATATTCGCCGTTGGGTATCGCTTTTTTTGTATCGCCTCCGTAAATTCGAAACGTGCCGTTTGCATTGATTTGTCCGCCTGCACTGTAATTCGTCGATTGCAACATTACTTCACCGTGTTCCAACGGCGTCCCATCGGGAAATAAAACCTTGCCCGAAACGACATTGCCCCGATTGCAACCAGACACAAACAAAACCGATAACAAAATCGTAATCGTAATCGTAATAATTTTTTTCATTGTAAAAAATGTTTGTTGTAAATTGCAATTGTCTGTTTCAATTTGAAAGTTCTTCAAAAATTAGAAACAGACAATTGCGAAAAGTTAAAAAAATAGTTGAATTTGTTTGTCAAAAAAATCAAGATTCTACGGCAACGTAACATTTTGACCATCATTGACACATCCTAACGATTCGAGAATCGGATTGCTGGCAATCGTGTTTGATATTGACCGAACTGAACCATCACCCAATAAAAAATTACAAACTCCCGAATGCCACGAACCAAAACCATAATCATTGTCAAATCCGCTCGGCTTACCGGAAGTAACAAAATCACTCGGTCCATAAGCCAATCGCGACGGTCCATCATGTCTATTAGGAGAAGATGTTATGTTTGCAGGTAATCGGATTCGCCGCATATATGATGGCGTATTAGTTGCTATATTCCAATTAATCCCCTCTGCGCCTAAACAGGTACATTCTCCAATGTATTTTGCATCGGCGTTATCTACCCGGACAAACGCACACTGATTAAGGAATCCTTTTGGGACATGTTTTTCACCGAGTAAAAATTGATTACTCGTGCCGTCCGCCCACCATGCAATCGTGTCGCGTGAAACCATACTGTTGGCGTCAGTGCCGTTCAAATATACCGCACTACGAAAAGGACTCAACACAACAGCAGAAATCGACAGATCATTTTTCCCCTGCAATGGTAAAGCATACCCGTCGTTATTCATGACAACAACACATGCATAATCAGTAACAGGACCTAACATTTTTGTGTTACCGCCGTAACCGACGGAAACTTGTGCGCCGCTGCGCCGAGTCGGACATTTCCAAAACGGCGTTGAACCAAATTCACGTTGTTTGTTCACACCCAAATCATTCCACCAATTTTGGTATCGGACATCGGTAGCACCACTTCCGGCTTGCAATGCTTCTGAAAATCCGTTTGCTGTAATTTGATCATACAAAGCTTGTTGTTCACAATACGGCATCAACAGAACAAAAAATCCTGGGCGTGATGCAGCAGTGTTAATCGGTGGAATGCACTCGTTTTTTGCCGAAATGTGGTTGTGAACAGCAAGTCCAATTTGCTTGAAGTTGTTGGTGCATTGTGTACGTCTGGCGGCTTCGCGGGCAGCTTGAACAGCGGGCAAAAGCAACGCAATCAAAATACCAATGATCGCTATCACCACCAAAAGCTCAACAAGAGTAAAACCAAAAAACACCAGAATAGGCTTGGGAGAAATCCCCGCAGAATTATCGTAACGATAATTTGGACAAACTTGATATTTACATACCCCCCCCCCCCCTGCCTATTTTAACATGAATTGTTTCCATTTTAGCGATGATGGTAAACGAACCGAAATTTAAATTTGTCTTTTTCATTTTTTCCTCCTTTTCAATATTGTTAGTGAAATGGATTAAATGTTACAAAAATTATTGCACTGTATATTTTTTTCATAGACAAAAAGAAAAAATTGTGCAATAATCAAATCTAATGCGAAAAATTCTCATTCTACACAAAAACAATTTACGCAGAACTCAACCAAATTTTCCGCAATTCAAACAAGCAGGATTTTCGTTACAAAAATTACAAAATCCCGCAACTCTACGCCGTGTCAACTGACACGGTACAGGATTATAATTCATCTTGCAAAAAAATACTACCCCAAATTACCGCTTTTTGGAAAAATTTTAAGATGTTTTAAACTGTTCACACTTTAACTTTCCTTTACCTGCTTACCTATCGGAAAGCAGGCTTTTACGCTCTTGAGTTCGCAATTTATAGTACGAACAGTATAGGAATGCCCAACCAATAATTTCGAAGCGTCATATAAATCTTTACTCTAGTGCAGTTGCAAATTCGCCCAACGAAACACAAGTCAAAGCAAAATCCGCTAACTCATCCAATTTAGCAATGTCTTGAATAGAATAGATTTTATTCTGAAGCGACATTGGTTGTGATTCAAATCGACGCGATAGAATACGAATTATCATTTTGGCTTCACCTTCGATTCTCCATTTATCAGTGAGACCTATTTCTTACAAGCATTGATCGATTACTTTTCCCATAATTACCTCATGAAATATTTTGAAATTTGCCCCTGCAACTACGTCAAGATACGTATCAAGGGCGGAATCTTTGCTATATTTTGTTACTTCAGTGAAAAGCCGATTTAACCGAGCAACAGATAACTCTCTGCTCAAATGTGTTAGCCAAATATTTTCATCTTCGTCCAACTCTTTTGATACTAAAATTTGTGTCAATCCTACTTCATGTTTGATAACATAGATACCTTTTTGTTCTGAAGTTATATTTTAACGATTTGCTAAATATTCCAACAACTTGTAGGGATGCTGCGAAGTAACTAGTTGTCCCTGAAAAAGTCATTTGGTGCTATAAATTCTGGGCTTATCTGGTTGCAATTTAGAGTTATAATTTGCAATATAGTTATTGTTTTATCCGAGATTTTCCTTAAAACC
>JAITDV010000506.1 GCA_031282385.1 Planctomycetaceae bacterium
CCGCGTATTTTCAACAGTCGGTGCAGAACAAGAATACTTTTTAATTGATCGCCGTTTAGCGGCGTTGCGTCCTGATCTTCTTGTAACAGGGCGAACTCTGTTCGGTGCAAAACCGCCGAAAGGTCAGGAACTCGAGGACAATTATTTCGGTTCAATTCCTGAACGCGTTATCGGATTTATGACAGAGCTTGAATATGAATTGGTGTTGCTTGGGATTCCTGTTCGTACTCGTCACAATGAAGTTGCGCCGGCACAATTTGAGTTGGCGCCGTTTTTTGAACCTGCGAATCTTGCGTCTGATCATCAGATGTTGATCATGCAGTTGTTGCGGACAATTGCCACTCGGCACGGATTCCATTGCCTGCTTCACGAAAAACCATTCGCAGGAATAAACGGAAGCGGTAAACATAATAATTGGTCAATTATGACCGATGACGGCGAAAATCTACTTGACCCTGGCGACACACCGCACGAAAATGCGCAATTTTTGTTTTTCGCAACAGCGGTGTTGAGAGCAGTTCATTTGCATGGTGATTTGTTGCGAATGGGAGTTAGCGGTGCGTCAAATGATCATCGTCTTGGCGCGAACGAAGCGCCTCCGGCGATTATGTCTGTTTTTCTTGGCGGCGCGCTTGAAGATGTATTTCAACAACTCGCGCAAGGTACCGCAACTTCGTCAAAAAAATTGTTGCCGATAGAAATCGGAGTTTCAACATTGCCGCCGATAAGCAGGCACAACGCAGACCGTAACCGAACAAGCCCATTTGCTTTCACTGGAAATAAATTCGAATTCCGCGCTGTCGGTTCAAGCCAAAATGTTGCAAGATCGACAACGATTTTGAATCTGATAGTTGCGGAAAGCTTGGATTACATGACGGAGAAACTGGAACAAACGTTAAAGAGCGGTAAAGAATTTAACGTCGCCGTGCATGAGGTAGTTGCGGATACAGTTAGAAAACATAACGCAGTTATTTACAGCGGTAATTGTTATTCCGAAGAATGGAAAACAGAAGCCAAAAAACGCGGTTTGCCAAACTTGATAACAACTGTTGAATGTTTACCGCTGATTAACGCAAGTGAATCGGTAAAATTGTACGAAAAATATAACGTGTTCAGCAAAAGTGAAGCAGATTCACGACACGAAATTTATTCAGAAAATTATATCAAGACAATACATATTGAAGCGGCATCGGCGTTGGAAGTTGCAAGTACAATGATTTTACCTGCGGCGTTAAATTACAAAACAATGTTGATCAAAGCGGCGACAACAGCGGCGCAAAAATCATTGTTGGGTGAACTTGACGTGTTGATTGATGCTTTGATTACTCAACATCGCGAGTTGAAAGATGCGGTATCGAAGGTGCCGGAAGGTGAAACGTTGAAGGCGGCGGAATATTGTTGTTCAAAAATCTTACTAATAATGCAGTCGTTGCGTGAGACTGCGGACAAGTTAGAGGAATTAGTTGATGATGAGCTTTGGCCATTACCGACTTATACTGAATTGTTGTTCTCACGTTGATTGACGAATAATAATCGTTGCAAAAAATCAGTAGAATCCACGAATCCTGTTGTCAAGCCGACCGTTTTTTTACAATTACGGAAAAGCAAACCGGATTCGTGGATTTGTTTTTACAACAACGCAAGTTAACTATCCAATTGCGGGCTTCTATTGTTTAGGAAAAAGGAATAGGAACGAAACAGACTAAAACACAGCGTTCTAAAATAAACAACCCTTACTTATCCAATTTCCCTTAGTAGCAGACAACACAAAAAAATGCGCCCTTATTCCCATATTCTTTTGATGGTGAATTTAAGGCAATAGACCTTTTCTCTAACCTAAAAATACATTAACACAACGAAAAACCTACAACGAAAAACCGCCTTTAACTCCTCCGAGACCACCCCTAACCCCTCCGAAGGAGGGGAATAATTCGTCTCACTCGGAGGCATCTTCATATTCTCCTCCTTCGGAGGGATCAGTGGTGGTCTCCTACAGGTTAGCGAAAAGGTCTAATATCAAACAAAACATAACGGCATAAGGGCGCGTTGGCGGGAATTTTGGCTACTAATAGTAATTTGACAAATAAGAGTTTGAATATTGGAACTGTTCAAAAAACGATGTTGTCATGCGCGGATTTATTGGGCTTGGGGAAAAGAATTGTTGACGATAATAAACATACGACTGAATGGATACGCTTTTCAACTCTTGAGCCGTGCAATTTATTCTACGAACAGGATACAATGTTATTTCTGGAAGTTCCTTTTTGTTTTTAATTGTGTATAATGTTGTTTCGGTCGGATCGCGGCTGCAAGTTATTTCCGATTGCTGAAATTTCACGTACAAACAATTGCAAATACATTCGGTGTAAATTTCAATTTATTTCGCATCTTGCAATAAATGAAAAAAAACTACACGTAAACAAAATTATTTTTTAGAACCCTTTTACCAAATATTCAAAACAATGGCTTTTTTGAGAACTCGTAGTAAAGAGATTATAAATCAAGATATTTTTAATATTACAGAAAATACGGTTGTTATTGGTCGTAACAAAGAATGTCATATTACTCTCGAACACAATGGCGTCAGCCGTGAACATGCACGGATTTCTCTCGAACCAAACGGATTCTGTTTGGAAGACCTCAAAAGCCGCAACGGTACATTCGTGAACGGAGTACAATTAACAGAAAAAACTCTTTTGCATGAAGGTGATGTTGTCCGTTTTTGCGATTTGGAATTCGTGTTTTATGCCGGCGCACCTAGCCACGCGCCTGCACACGAATTCGACAATGCCGGCGCCGATATTAATTTGGTCAAAGAAATGAAGGATGAAGAAAGTCAGACATTCGAGATAAAATCCAAAATCACACTGACCGGAAAAAAACCAGTTTTGACCTCTGCCAACGCATCTATCAAACTACAGGCAATGATCGATATTGGACGTAATCTTGGCGCGGACGTCCATCACGTGTTACCACAATTGGTACATAATTTACTCACAATATTCAGTCAAGCTGATTGCGCGTACATTCTGTTAAATGACGATCAAACCAATCGGCTTGAATTAAAAGCATTCCAATACCGCAATTCCGAGAATCAGGAATCATTCCGAATAAGCAGAACAATTCTCGAAAAAGTAGCCTCATCCAAAGCCGCGATTTTATCCGACGATGTTGCGAACGATTCACGATTCGATATTAGCGAAAGTATTGTAAATTACAATATATCATCAATCATGGCTGCCCCAATTATGGATTACAACAACTCCGAAGTATTGGGAGTTGTGCAAGTGGATTCACGATCATCGGGAAGCAGATTTACTTATGAGGATCTTGATTTATTGGTATCGGTTGCGTATCAGGTTGCGGTTTCGTATCAGAATGCGAAGTTGCACGAAATTGCGATCAACGAGCGTATTCTTGAACGCGAAATGAACATTGCCAATACAGTACAACGCGGACTTCTCCCGCTTGCCCGACCAGTAATCGAAAATTACGGTTTCTTTGATTTCTATCAACCTGCAAAATATCTCGGCGGTGATTATTACGATTATATTTTGTTGCCGGACGGACGTTTGGTTTTTACTCTAGGCGATGTTTCAGGCAAAGGCGCAGCGGCGTCGTTGTTGATGGCAAAATTATCGGCGGAAGTTAGATCAGGATTAATTATTGAGAAAACATTTGGGGATACGGTTAAACGTTTGAACCGCGTTTTTAGCGAGCCGCGTTGGGACAACAGATTTATAACTTTCTTTTTCGGCGTACTCAATCCCAAAATAAACGAAATCGTTTTTCACAACGCCGGACACATCCCGCCAATTCTAGTTTCTCCAGACGGTACTGTTGAAATGTTGGGTGAGTCAATAATAGGTTTACCGTTGGGAATAATGGAAGACACAGAATATCCCGAAAGTTCTTTTGTGATAAAAACAGGACAAAAATTAATTATTATCAGCGACGGAATCACCGACGCAATGAACGCAAACGGTAAATATTTCACTCTCGACGGAGTACTGAATTATTTGCGCAAAGCAACCAACGTGAAAACAGAAGAATTCGGTAAAAATCTCATGGCAGCCGTTCACAGTTTTTCAGGACGTGAATCACAAACCGATGATCAAAGCGTCGTCATCGTCGGCAAAGATAGTTAATAACTGTTCAGTTGCAAGATTCAATTGTTTAGGAAAAGGGGTTATAAACTGCTCACAGTTTAATAGACCTTTTCTCTAACCTAAAAATACATCAACGCAACAAAAAACCTACAACGAAAAACCGCCTTTAACTCCTACGAGACCACCCCTAACCCCTCCGAAGGAGGGAAATAAGAAGACCCCTCCGAAGGAGGGGAATAAGAAGACGCCTCCGAGGGAGGGGAATAATTCCCCTCCTTCGGAGGGGTCAGGGGTGGTTTCCTACAGGTTAGCGAAAAGGTCTAATATATTTTTGTGGAAGTTAATATGAAAGTAGCAATAGTTGGTGCAGGTATAAGCGGACTTTCGGCGGCGTATCGGTTGAGTCAACTCAATTCTGATTTGAGAATAGATGTTTTTGATCGGCGTAATCGTGTTGGCGGTGTTTTGGAGACGTATGAGCGTGATGGTTATGAGATTGAGTTGAGTGCGGATAATTTTATTTCAACACTTCCGTGGGGCTTGCAACTTTGCAAAGAATTAGGACTAGCAGATAAATTAGTTCAAACGAATTCTCAATATCGCCGGACTTATGTTGTACGTAAAGGTCGGTTGTATCTTTTGCCGGATGGTTTTCTCATGATGGCGCCGACGAAACTTTTTCCGATGGCAACTACGCCTATACTTTCACTTTTGGGCAAATTGCGTGCAGGCTTGGAGTTATTTATTCCGGCGCGCCGTGATAATGTTGACGAAAGTATGTCGAATTTTGTTCGGCGCCGATTGGGACGTGAAGTTTTTGAGAGACTTGTTGAGCCGCTAGTCAGTGGAGTTTATGCGGCAGATATGGAAAAATTGAGTGTGCTTGCCACGTTACCAAGATTCAGAGAAATGGAACGCGATCACGGCTCACTGATTTGGGCAATGCAAAAACAACTAGCCGCAAATCGTTCCGCTAATCTCGCGGAACAAAGCGGAGCAAGATTCAGTTTATTTGTTACTTTGCAAGGTGGTTTGGCTTCGATCTGTAATGCGATTTCTGCAAAATTGCCGAGCGGTTCAATTAGGTTGGGCGAGGCGGTTGAAACGATTGCTGTACAAAATGACGGCAAATGGATTTTGAAAACGAAAACCGAACAAGAATCGGACTCTTATACTTCTACTTCAAATGATTCCCAAACGGAATTAATTTACGATGCAATTATTCTGGCTTGCCCTTCTTATGAAGCCGCAAAATTATTGGGAGATGTTTTACCTGAGATTGCCGCAAAACTATCCAAAATTGAACACGAAGGAACAGCAATAGTAACATTTGCATTCAACAATGATCAAATCAAACAACCACTCAAAGGAATGGGATTTGTTGTCCCGAAAATAGAGAAAAGTATGATTCTGGCCGGCAGTTTCAGTAGTTTAAAATATCCGCATCGCGCGCCGAAAAATAAACAATTAATACGTATTTTTACAGGCGGCGCAAGAAATCCATTGGCTGCGGATATGTCAGATGATAAGTTGACGCCGCTTTTGTTCAATGAATTAAAACAGATAATCAAAATAACCGGTGAACCGCTATTTCAAGTTATTGCGCATTGGTCAAGAACGATGCCGCAATATTATGTCGGGCATCGTGAATTGGTTCAAACAATTGAGCAATTATCTTTAAACCAACCGTTATTCGCAATTGCCGGTAATGCTTTTCACGGCGTAGGTGTTCCAAATTGTATTAGAAGCGGATTCGACGCCGCAGAAAAAATTCACAAAGAACTAACAGCGACTTCCATTACAAACACTCTCCAAAATTCGACAACATAAAAAATAACTATTCAGTCACAGGATTCAATTGTTTTAGGAAAAGATGTTAGGGAATAGGAATAAAGCAGACAAAAACGCAGAACTCTAAGGTAAACAACACTTATTTAAACTGTTCACACTTTAAATTTCGTTTACCTTCGCCTGCTTACCTATATGAAGGCAGGTTTTTACGCTCTTAAATCACGTAATTTATAGTACGAACAAGTATATCCAATTTCCCTCAGTAGCAAACAAAACTACCCTAATGCGCTATTATGCCCTTATTAGACCTTTTCTCTAACCTAAAAATACATCAACGCAACAAAAAACCTACAACGAAAAACCGCCTTTAACTCCTCCGAGACCACCCCTAACCCCTCCGAAGGAGGGGAATAAGAA
>JAITDV010000534.1 GCA_031282385.1 Planctomycetaceae bacterium
GGTTTTTTGTTGCGTTGATGTATTTTTAGGTTAGAGAAAAGGTCTAATAATAATGCTATTACTTTTTTGAAAAGGTCTGTTCTATTTAATTGAATTACCAATTCAGAATAAGATAGGTAAACATCTGTTGTTGATTGTGGAAAAATTTTTTCAAAATCTAGTGTGCTTTTGTAATTTTCAAGTGCTAAATCATATTTTCCCATATTATAATAAATTTGACCTCTTAATGCTAAAGCTATACTTCTGTGGTGTTTATCATCGAGGCATTCATTAAAATATTTTTCCAATAAATCAATAAAAAAAGTAATCACGTATCTTAATAAAAAAATATATTAAAAATTCTTTTGTAACTATTCAGCCGTATTTTTTTATCGGCAACTATTCTGTTCCACAACCGCCTGTTTACTTATCGGAAAGCAGGCTTTTACACTCTTGAGTCACACAATTTATAATTCGAACAGATGAGATTCATTTTCTGTTTCGGTTTTGTAAGTTTCTGATTCGTATGATAATCCGTATTCTTCGTTAAGCCAACGTTTGGCGTCTATCTGTTTGCAACGTGTCGAACAAAACGGCATAGAAACATCAGACGAACTGCTGTCAAATGTCCGATTACAGACGGGACATTTTAAGGTTGTGTGTGATTGAGATTCAATTTTCATATTTGATACCTGTTTGCTTTTATTAAAAATAAGTGTATGATTACTACGAAATTTTTTTATTGTTTTTGAACTAAATTTCAGTTTGACGTTTTTTTGTGTAGTACAAAATTTCGTATTTCATGCAGAGCCGCAATAATTACATCTGTGTGCAAAACCGAAAATTAAAATGTCATGAATTAATTGCGAGTATAGTAAAGTATCCAACAATCCGCAAGAGGTAATTGTGAATATTGCGCTGTCAAATATTCCAGATACTATCAGATAATTAAGGTAAATGAAATTTTACAGTGCGAGCAGTTTAAAATATATGACTCATTGAATTGATCTTTCCGACTAAAATATAGCGTTACATTTTCAACTTAATTTTAATTTCCATTAGCCCGTAAAGGAGACCCTAACATGACAATCCAACTCAAATGCCCCAATGGACATAATTTGACCGCCAAAGAATCAAACGCCGGAAAAACCGGAAAATGTCCGATTTGCCACGCTGCCGTACGGATACCGCCCAAACCTATTACAGAAAGTGCTATCATGAGTATTTTGAGCGATATAGATACCCAACAAAAAAGCAGAATAATAAACGCAAAAAACAGAGAAACCCCAAGCTCATCTGTCTCAATGCCGCACTTCAAAAAATGCCCAAATTGTGAACGAGAAATTGATATGGGATACCACATTTGTCCGTTTTGCCACACGTATATTACTGGGTTAAATGAATTTTGACAAAAGGTAATCTATATACTGTTCGTACTATAAATTCGTGACTCAAGAGCGTAAAAGCCTGCTTTTCGATAGGTAAGCAGGCGGTGGTAAAGGAAAATTCAAGTGTGAACAGTTTAAAAACATTTATTCACGAATTGATATAATTTTTGTGCGAATTTGTGTCAACTTGCGGATAAAAAGAATTACTTGTCTAAAATTTATCAAGCCTGAAAATTTTGTTATGTGCTTCACTCTTGAATTTTCAGTTTTTAATATAGTTCGTGTTTGTTATGTTCTCAAAATCCATTTTGTTATTTACGATTCTTAAAAAAGAAGACTTAATTTTAAAGTGTGAAGAGTATAATTCTATATTTTTTTAGAAATTGCCTAAAAACAATCCAACCACCGCCTAATCCATGATCCAAATACCAAAAAATAACGGTTCAAGTCATATTGTTTTACCGTTGGTTATTATTGTTTGTCTGATTCTTATTTCGTCGATTATTTTTTTTATACCTGTGTCTAAAGAAGAAATAATTGTACAAAATGACAATCCCGAATTAGTACAAATTGCACCGCCCGCCAACACAATAACTCAACCTCAAACTAACCACGCGGACAACAAAAATGAAAATAAATCAACTCAAACAGAAAGTAATTTAACTGAAAATAAAAATTCTGACAATAAAAATGTTGATGCCGGTTCTGATATAAGCTCTGATTCTAAACTAGACAATTTGACGCAAGAAGAACTTCGCGCAATTTATGAGAAACAACTAAAAGAAGAAGCGGAGAAGTTGCGGAAATTGGTTGAAGAGGAAGAACAGTTTATTCCGTTGGTTGACAACGCTGATAAGTTAATACCGCTTCATCCGAAAGAGCGGATTTGGTTGGAACGCAATGTCGGGTCGGTGATTATTACGGGGCGTGTAGTTTTGCGTGAGGGAATGCTTGAACTTTTTGCTTGCAAGACGAATTCAAAAGAACATGAATCAATTATTTCTATTCGTGTAACACCTGAATTGATTCATGCTGCATTGTTGGCAATCGGAGCGGAGAACGGAAAACCTGTACAAATGAAACCAAAATTTGTCCCGCCAAGCGGAGATGAAATTGAGATTCGTGTAAAATGGCGCAATAAAAACGGACAAATTAAAGATTCATCGGCACAAGATTGGATATGGGATAACGCAAATAGTAAAGAAAACGATAAAAAACCAATGAAAACACATTGGGTATTCACTGGTAGTTTACGTTACAAAGACGAAGAAGGTAACGATCATTATGTTGCAAATGAGACCGGCGAATTATTCGGATTGTCGAATTTCGTAGGTTCAATTCTGGACGTGCCGATGGAAAGTAGCGCAGACAATGACAAATTGATGTTCTCATGTTTCACCGAAAAAATTCCGCCGGTCGGCACTCTTGTAACAATAATTCTAATTCCAAGAAAAAACAGATAATCACAAAACATCAGAACACAACTATACACAAAAACATACTTGCAATAACTTCTATACTGTTCGTACAATAAATTGCATGACTCAAGAGCGCAAAAGCCTACTTTCCTATAGGTAAGCAGGTGAAGACAAGCGAAATTTTAAGTGTGAACAGTTTAAAACCTGATGCTTTTGAGACAGAATTGACAAAAATATCAAGGTTGGCGAATTAGAATATTAGCTCATTTTGCCCGCGAAATTTACATAAATTTATTATGAAAAAGCCTCGAACAAAATGAGTTTTTAGAAATTCACAATTGTTGTTTCAAAAAAAGAAATTTGAACAATTGAATATTCCGTCAATTATTTTTTATTTAATTCTTTTATCCGAATATTTCTGAATCTCACGGGATCGCCGTGTCCCATAAAACCAATTTCGCCTTCAAGCCGTTGCAATTCGTTGTGTATTTTTCCGTCTAGCGATGGTTTGCCTTTAAATTCAGCGACATCTGTATCAACAATTGTTTCACCGTTTAGAATTACTTTGTATTTTGTTCCCTGCAAAATTATTTGTTCGTAATTCCATTGACCGATAGGTTTGTGGAAGTCGTTTTTTTCCGGTACTCTTTTAGCGGGAACGGAATAATAAATTGACCCGTGGAATTGGTATGGTTGCAGGCCTTTATATTTGGGGTGGAAGTGATCAAGAATTTGTATTTCCGTCCCGCCGCGAACCTTTACGCCGTTGTTTCCTCCGGGCGGCAATTTGAACTCAAAACGTAATTCAAAATCGGCATACTTTTTGATTGTTGACAGATCACCTCCGCGGCAAACAATCTCGCCGTTTTCAACTGGATATCTTTTGACATCATTCTTCCAAATCTGCGGCGAAACTGTCTTGCCGTCAAAAAGAAGTTGAAAACCTTCGGCGGCTTCCTCTGGTGAAAGTGTATTCGGCAATCTCTCTTCCGCCCAAACAGCCGAACAAATTAAAGCCAAATACAAGCTAAAACAAACTATTCTTTTCATTTTAATTTATTGGTTAGTGACAAATTTTCGTTACGATAATTTACCTGTTAAATTCTCCGCAACAAACGGACAAGTTACCGGACGGCTAACAACATGTTAAAGTAACTGGTTGTTATTATGAATAATTGATTTTGAATCTAAATTCACATCTTTCAAAATGCAGTAATTCATAATTCATAATTCAATTTAGCCTACAACGGAAACATCCCGCAAAAACAAACATTGCGTTAATCTTACAAACAACACCAACTCCCTTCAACCCTCCCCTCAATAATCATAACAGTTCGTACTATAAATTGCATAACTCAAGAGCGTAAAAGCCTACTTGCCGATAGTTAAGTGGCAACAAATTAACAATAACAACAACACTGACCAACTCTGTTATTTTTAAACATTGCATTGGAAATCTGTAGTTGGCGCGATTATTAAATGTTACAAAAATTTAGGTGAAATTTGTTGTTGTTTTTAATTTTTATTTGAGTTGATCTTGATGTAGTTTCGGTTTTCTTTTTTGAGATCGGCGATGTTGAAGGTTGTTTTTTTGCCGTAAAGCGTATGAGCGGCTTTTTGAACGTCGCTTTTATCTTTCGCCGCCGGTTTGCAAAAATCAAGATTGCCGCCGGGCGTAAATAATGTCAACTCATAAACGTCAAATATATTGCGCGCAGCAATCATTGAAAGCGGATCATTTGAAACGTTCTTGCTTGCAATTTTAAGATAAACCGGTCCGTAATTTTCATAATGCGATTTATCCGAAACAAAGGAAAATGAAATGCCGTAAGAAGGTTTAGAATAAATTCGCGGCAAGTTAGAAGAGATCATTTTTGATAGCGGTTGAATGTTTTCAACATATACTGACAATAGATTTGAAGTAACAATATCAAATTCTTTTTTTATATTGTTAAATTTAGTATTACGTGAAACTGATATTTGATATTTGCCTTCCATAGAAAAATCAAAACACCTATTTAATACTTCACAATTACGAATATAAGTTTTATTTGGTTCTAATGTAATTGTATAATAGCTACTATGTTGCAATTTATTTTCACGTTTGACGCCATAACGTAACGGCGGTATTCGGTCAATAAACGACGATGATATTATAATTTGTGACGACGGTAAGATTCCAATACTATTATGCCCATAAATTTGCGGTTTACTATTAACATTTTTTACTTCGTATTGTAAATTTATATTCTCACATGGAGTAAAGGTTTTAATGTCTGTCAATATCCGTAATGAGGTACCTTCTACAGGAGTACCCCATTCAGTATCAGTATAATATCATTTTCTTTTGAACAACTAACAAGACAAAACAATAGACCTTTTCGCTAACCTGTAGGAGAC
>JAITDV010000542.1 GCA_031282385.1 Planctomycetaceae bacterium
TTTCATGGTATTACGCTTATACCGAAACGAGTCAAGTTTGGCGGGGAATGGAAATTGCCTTACCGTTCGAATACTGGGCAGAAAAATTCGACAACAAGACAACCAAGCAACTCGCCGAATATCTAAAATCAGTAAGTAAAAAAATCAACGTCAATAAATTCAAAAAAAATAAACGCGGAAAAAGAAAAAAACTATAAAAAAATACGACCCAAAAGTAAATCAAGTATCCACCTTACAAATAATAAATAAAAGAAAAATAAACTCACCTTGAAAGCACTGACTCCTAACCCCTCATTCGGATGGGTTAGGAGTGGTTGAAACATGACGGTTTCGGGCGGTTACAATGTTGCGTTGTGTTTCCGCCTGCTGTAAATTTTTTTCCGCGTAGAGTTGCCAACTGAGTATTTATTTTTTTATAGTATCTATTCAGTCGCTTGTTTCTTATTGTCAACTACTCTGCCGCCCAAGCCAAATAAATCCGCACTAGACAACTTAGTTTTCCGAACGGCTCTAATATTCCAACCCTTATTTTTCAAATTTCCATTAGGCAGCCAAAAATTCCCCCAGACGCGCCCTTATGTTTTGTTTGATATTAGACCTTTTCTCTAACCTAAAAATACATCAACGCAAGAAAAAACCTACAACAAAAAACCGCCTTTAACTCCTCCGAGACCACCCCTAACCCCTCCGAAGGAGGGGAATAAGAATACGCCTCTGAAGGAGGGAAATTATTCCCCTCCTTCGGAGGGGTCAGGGGTGGTCTCCTACAGGTTAGCGACAGGTCTATTGTCTTAAATTCACTATCGAAAGAATAAGGGAATAATGGAGCATTGGGGGGAACGTTGTCTGCTACTAAGTGAAGTTGGATAAATAAGTGTTGTTTACTTTAGAATGCTGCGTTTTTGTTTGCTTCGTTCCTATTCCCTAACCACTAACCCTCTTTCCTAAACAATTGAATCCCGTGACTGAATATATGTTTTTTATCTTTGAGAGTCGTTGATGGCGTTTCTTATATCAGGTGCGGGAAGTAGGATTCGGTGTACGGTTGGGTCGGATATTGTGCCTTGAATGTTTAGTTGAATAATTTGATCGCCTGCCCAACCTACTAAATCACTTACAATAGGAACGTGAGTTCTTCTATTACCTAATCTTGTTTTCATTGTCAAGTTGACTTCGCGGGAATCAATCCGCATTTCGCCATTGCCTGTGAGACTAAATAAACTTCCCTCAAATGAAATTGGATTAAAAAATATTCGATTGCCTTTGATTGTGTAATCGATATCCGACTTGTCAAAAGTACCTGCTTTCGGATCGGACGGCTTTATACTCAACTCACGTAAAACTCGCAACATCACCGGCGCCTCATAGATATTTGCATTACGTAATTCGATTTTTCCTCTACCGCTCATTGTTTCCATTTTGCGTCCTGTTCCCCAAAGTTGCGTATGACAATTCATTGTACCGCTGATTTTTTGACTTCCCGGCAAAATTTCTCTTGCCATTTTACCTACATCTGTTCCGACTAGATTTGTGTTAATGCTATATGAAATTCCGTCAGACATTGCAACAATGCCATCACAAACAATTGTTCCATCAAATAATTTTCCAACTATCGGTATTGCACGATCTGATCCTGTAAACCATAACGAACGGCGTAAATATTGGAATTGTGTTGTGTTGGGCGGCGGCGGCAATATCTTTTGAGCCGGCAGTCCAAGATATAATTGTTTCACGGAACCGTCATAAAAAAACGGTCCGTGTACGCTATTTATTTGGAATCCGTTTACCATCATTGAATCGAATTGTACTTCACCTGCCAGCCGTACCAATTCGTTTTCCGAATAACCCGTCAACCTCACACCGCCAAAAATATTTTGTACAGGAATCCCTAAATTCACTCTGTTTTGATGCAACACGATATAAGTATCCCAAATCGATCTAAGCGGTTTTTGAACATCGTCTTTGGATAACTCAATCAAACCTGTTAAGCTGACAGGTTGTGTTATTTGTAAAGACTCGATTGATGTTTTTAGATCAACGGGCAACGCATCCAGTAAATTACGATCAACCGTAATCCGTTCAATATCAACAGACTCAAGCCGCATCACCCATTTACCATCCGAATCGAAACGGCACATTAAACCGCTGCTGATTTTCATACCGGCAATATTTGTTCCCGTCAACAACTTCGATGTTACAGTATCATTATCGTACAATAATTCACCGCGTAGATTTTCAATTCTGTACGGAAATCTTGTAGGTTGAATTGACAAACCGGCGCAAGGTTCTGTTTTGAATGTCAAGTTGAAAGAATCATTGTTTGCATTATTTTGTGAGCGATAACAAATTTTTGCGGATAAATTGACTTTACCTTTTGCCTGTAAACTCTTCAACAATTCACGTTGACTGTCGTTGAGCAATGCTGCCGGAAGTTGTCCGTCAACCGGTAATTCCGCTGCTTGCACTTGCAATTGAAAATCATAAATTGGCGGAATGTTTTCGTTTGTTGTTATCGGTCTTAAAAAACCGTTACCGGTAATTCTTGCCGACTCGTTGCCCGCAACAATATTCTCAAATGTCCACACATCGTTATTGAGACGCAGTAAACCTGTAATTTCGTGTAAAGGATACGGAAATTTTTCGTAACAAATATTAATTTTGTTCATACCGATTTCAACATATTTCCGCACCGGCGCATTATTAGGCGGATGAATCAAAACCAGATTTGTATTAATCTTGCCCGTTGGATGTAAAGACATAATTACGTTACGTTCTTTGTCAGGAATTACATTCATAAATTTTTCGTCAATCGTAACATCTTCGCATTGAATTTGTATCTGTCCCGTCGGGTCAATAAAAACATTGTGATACGTGCCGTTGATACGTATTTTGAGCGTGTCGTCGGATTGCCCAAATAGATTAACTTGCATAGTTGCGTCGGAATTAATCCGCAAGTCGCCTCGAAGCCGATCAAGCCGGTATGGAGCAGGTAAGTAAGTTAAATTGAGTTCGGAAAACTCAAGATGAAGTTTTTTCGGTTGCCACTTTCCATCTTGCCAAACCAACATAGCATCAATATTCGCAGAACCGGAATGTTCAAATTTGGAAACAGTGTTTCGCAAATTTTCACTCAATAACGGCGAAACTCCATTTATCAATTTCGTATCAAAAATCAGTCCTTGAATATTTGTAACGATAAATGCAGAACGTTTTTTGAGGATACCTTGTTGTGAGTACGAAAATATAATTCGTGCAGCTTCGCCAAGCCCGGTTAGTTTTTCGATAACAATACTGTCATCAGTGATTTTGAATTTAGTATTTAATTCAGACAAAGTACGGTTTATTTCATGTATTTCCGCCCGCCCTTGCGATAAAATCCCATCAATTGCAAAACGCAACCCCAGCGGAGAATCTGCTGCCGATACCGCCGAAAAACCAAGATCAAACCGGCATTGAAATGTGTTTGTGAATTGTTTGTATTCGGAGTTGAATGATTTTTGTATGTCTTGCGGAATTAAATCAAGCAATTCAGGAGTCCAGTCAAGTTGACGGCAATTACCGGATAAACCCCAATTTTTTGTTTTAGGATCAACATATCCTTCAATATTTATTTGACGTATAAAGTCGCCTTTGATACTGCCCTTAAATTGCCAGCAATCAGAATTTTTACCTGAAGTTTGTGCCGCAACTTTATCATTTGATTGTTCAGAAATAATTTCGTTAAATTGATTGAGCGGAGGTTGTGATTTTTGTTGTGTGATTTTCGGCGGCGTAATTTGCATCGAAACGTCGGTCAACTTGATTGGTTGTGTGTTGGGTGAGGTATTATCATCATAGAGTATAGTTCCGTTTATTATTTCAATTGGGATATTTTGGTTATTTTTTTGTGTTGTAAGTTGAAGATATTTTAATTCATCAAAGAGTCCATTTTCTGTACGTGTGATTCGTATGATTGGGTTGCGGAGGATAACACGGCTGATGTTGACTTTTTTATCGTACAAGCGTTGCAATGAAACAGGACATTCAAGATAAATTTCATCGGCAGTAAACAATGGTCGGCTTTTTTGTGTAGGCGTTAATAAATTGGGAGGCGGGTAGCAAACTAATTTTCTAATGATTATTCCTTTTTGTTCATCAAGTTGGGCTTTGCGGATTTCGATATTGAGTTCGGGAAATGATTGTTGTAATTCGTTGATAATGCGCGAGTTGAGTTGTGTGTTTAATTGGTAAAGTACGTAAACTCCTCCTGCCGCCGCACCGATTACAAGCAGAAGAACTCCCCAACAAATCAAAAACCAAATTGTGTAAAATATTTTGCGTATTATTGGAATTTATTTACGTTAAATTAGTACACGGACAAAATTGTAAATTGTTTACACTCAAAATTAAATTAACCATTCACTTCAAATTAATAAAATTTACAAATACCAAAAAATTTCAAATAATTATTGTAAGACAAATTTTTCAACATTTTAAACTGTTCATACTTTAATTTTCATTAGGCCTTTTCTCTAACCTAAAAATACATCAACGCAACAAAAAAACTACAACAAAAAACCGCCTTTAACTCCTCCGAGACCACCCCTAACCCCTCCGAAGGAGGGGTCAGGGGTGGTCTCCTACAGGTTAGCGAAAAGGTCTA
>JAITDV010000546.1 GCA_031282385.1 Planctomycetaceae bacterium
ATACAAGTTAACGAAAAGGTATAGTGTTTCTTTGCTATAACCAAAAAATACACCAACAAAAAAAAAAACTACAACGAAAAACCGCCTTTAACTCCTCCGAGACCACCCCTAGCCCCTCCAAAGGAGGGGAATAAGAAAACGCCTCCGAAGGAGGCGAATAAGAAAACGCATCCGAGGGAGGCGACTAATTCCCCTCCTTCGGAGGGGTCAGGGGTGGTTTCCTACAAGTTAACGAAAAGGTCTATTTGATTTTAAGAATGCCTTATCTATAGTTTGCGGAATTACATAGTCCTTATCACTGGAATCATAAACTCGCATTACTTGTTCATTGACATGGTACATATCAATACGTGCTAAATCGGGGAGATGTTGATTTTCGTTTTGGATTAGATATGATATTTGCCATGAGGATTGTTGAGCAAAGGATGTGTCTTGTACAAAGTTTATCATATTGCTTTTGGTAAACACCAAAATCAAAATTAAAATCAAAATCTTAAATTATGGCAGTAACACTTCGTGTTGAATTTATAAATCCGTTTATTATTGCGGTTACAAAAACACTTGAAACGATGGTTGGTTGCAAGGTTACTAGAGGAACTCCTGTTCTCAAGAAAGAACCGCAAACACTATTTCCAATCAGCGGTATTATTGGTCTGTCCGGCGTTGTTGTCGGTACCGTTATACTCACAATGTCAAAAGAACTCGCGATTAAATCTGCTTCTGTTATGCTGCTGGAAGAATTCACCGACTTAAATCCTGACGTTTACGACGCTGTTGGTGAATTGACAAACATGATCGCAGGAAACGCTAAAGCTCAGCTTGAAGAATATAAACTCAGCTTAAGCTTGCCCAATATCATAAAAGGCGAACAATCCGAAATAATCTTCCCCGAAACAAGCCAACCAATAACTATACCCTTCCAAACCGAATACGGTCCTCTTGCCGTAGAAATCGGCTTCACTTCACCAGAATAAGAAATAAACTGTTCGCACTTTAAAATTTCCTTCACCACCGCCTGATTTCCGATAGGTAATCAGGCGACAGTAATTGAGATTTTATGTGTGAACAGTTTAAACTGGATTTTTGCAAAATTCATAAGAACTTTTATTAAAAGAGCAGAAGATTAAATCTTACTCAATTTCGGCATATATTTTGAACCCCAAAGATGCAGAAATTATTGAAATGGAATTTATGAAACCCTTGTTTTAACGGCATATCATTTTTGGAAAAATAATATTGGATGCAATAATATGACAAAAATCAGAGAATCAGACAAAAAAAGCAGCACTCAAAAATAAACGTAACTATTCAGTCGTATTAATAAACCACCCCTAACCCCTCCAGAGGAGGGGAACATTAAATTTCCCGCCAGAGGAGGGGAACATTAAATTTCCCGCCAGAGGAGGGGAACATTAAATTCCCCTCCAGAGGGGGGAACATTCAATTCCCCTCCAGAGGGGGGAACATTCAATTCCCCTCCTTTGGAGGGGTTAGGGGTGGTTAAAAAAATGATAGTTTTAATCGGTTACTGCGCTACGCTGCGTTGCCGCCTGCTATAAAATTTTTTTTCGCGTAGAGCCGCCGACTGAATAGTTACAAGTAAACAACCCTTATTTATCCAATTTCCATTAGTATCAGACAACGCCCCCAAATGCGCCTTTATGCCCTTATTATATCTGTGCCGTTTAACACGATATCAAACAAAACATAAGTGCGTATTGGGTGGGAAATTTTGGCTACTAATGGTAATTCGACAAATAAGGGTTTACATATTAGAACCGTTCTGAAAACGATGTTGTCCCGCATGAATTTATTGGTCTTGGGTAACATAATAGTGGCCGATAAGAAACACTCGGCTGAATAGATACGATTTTAATTTTTGTCTAACATAATTATTGTTACAATAATGCATCAAAAAAATAGTAATTTGATAAACATTTTACACTCAAATTTATAGTGTTAAACGCCATTTGCAAAAGTTCAGTTTAATCAGTTTAAAAGCAACTCTAATAAGAAACCCAATTCCATAACTCTGAATTAAAATCAACATGCAACCAGAAAAACTTGGTCCTTTTTATATCGGTCGCGTGCTTGGACGCGGCGGCATGGGCGCCGTTTACGAAGGTATCCACGAACAAACCGGCGATGTTGCTGCGGTTAAAGTTTTGCTCGATAATTTTGAAGGCGAGAACGATACCCGATTGCGTTTTGAAGCCGAAATCGATACTCTCAAACGGCTGCGGCATCCGAATATTGTACGTTTATTCGGATTCGGAAAAGATCAAGGTTTGCTCTATTATGTAATGGAACTTGTCGAAGGCGCGAGTCTTTATACGGAATTGAAACGTAAGCGTTTTTTTTATTGGTATGAAGTTGCCAAAATCGGCATGGAAATTTGTTTGGCGTTGCGGCATGCTCATGATCGCGGCATTACTCACCGAGACGTCAAACCGGCAAATATACTGCTCGAAAAAAACGGCACAGTGAAATTATCCGATTTCGGAATTGCATCTTTATTCGGTTCCCGACGTTTGACTGACGTCAACGCGGTTGTCGGTACTCTTGAATTTATGTCGCCCGAGCAAGCTCTCGCTAGTCCTGTCGGACCGCGTTCTGATATGTACTCTTTGGGTGCTGTTTTGTATGCACTCATTTTGAACAAGCCGCCGTTTCCCGCCAAACATCTAGCAGAAATTATCAAAAAACATCAAGAAAATATAATCGAACCAATACGTTTAACACGAATTGATGTACCCGACGAAATGGAAACAATCATTCTCAATCTACTACAAATCCAACCCGAAACACGACCTCAAAGTCCATTCGCCGTCGCAAGAAGATTTCAGACAATTTTACAAACACAATTCAGTCAATATGAACAAATAATAATACGCCCAACCGATAACACCGCAACAACAAACCAACCGCAAAATGACGTCATTGACTTGAATGTTGTTACGCCCAACGGCAACTTTTTGCAAAATAATAATTCTTCACTTGCAGATTCATTCGGTAAACCCGCAAGTGATGATGTTGACATAACAAAATCACTCACCAATGTTGAATTGTCAAATTCCAAAAGTGAAATAAATTCTACCCAATTCGAATTTGACCATCCACCAAATATCAGTTTACCTGCATCCAACAACGCCGGCGAAAATGATATTAACCGCTACAAACATAAAACCAATAACGTTGTTAATTGTAAGCCGCAACCGGAAAACGAACTATTAGCAGCAGATCCCGCAACCGGTTTGAACAAGACGAAAACGAATAACACCCGACACATACAACATTCAACTTTTACAGAAGTCAATGAACATGAGTTAGGCAGTTTATCTAATTTGCAAACGATGTCAAAGTATTCGATTTCGTTGCAGACGATTTTTGCTTCGGTGAGTTTGCTTTTGATTGGCGGAATGATTTATTATCTTTTGCAACCGGTGCCGCCGGACAAACTTTATGAGAGAATCTCCTCAAAGTTACGAAGTAAAGGTGAAGAAGGAGATTTTTCTATTGAGTCGTTGCGCCGTGCGGAATCAGAGATACGATATTTTTTGGATCATCATGCAGACCATCCTCGAATTGGACAAGTTAGAATTTACGAAGAACAATTGAATCTTGCAAATCTTGAACGGCGTTTAGAACGGCGGAGACAAATTTCCGACCCGGCTGCAATTAGTCAAGTTGAACGAGCGTATCTTGAGGCAACTTCGTGGATTAAATCCGACCCGACTAAAGCAATAATAAAATTGAAGGCAATAATCGATCTTTTCGGTAATGACGTCGTGCCTTTGCAAACCGAAACCGAAACAAATTTATCAAACAACAAAAATGAAAACGACAATATTACTACCAATAAACCAAAACAAATAATAAATAAAATTTCAAATCACAGATTGCAAAGCCCTACAGAAATGTGCGTAGAACTCGCAAGACGGCGATTACGCGAACTTGAGAAAGGAATCGAAACAATAAATGCAGATCAAGAAGCGTTTCTGAAAAAACGAATTCAAGACGCAAAAAAATTAATTGACACCGAACCCGAACAGGCAAGAAAATTATTATCAGGAATAATCGAACTATACGGCAACCAAAATTGGGCAATAGAACACGTCAACGAATCGCAAAACCTACTAAAAAATTTTCCAGAACACCACACAAATAATAACAAACAAAAATAATAACCCCACGCTTAATTTTCATTTTTTACGTAGAAGTAACTACTCAATCGCGTGTTGTCGGTAATCCAAAAACAATTTTGGGTTGAAGGCTGCACACGACTGAATGGTTACTGTTTTTTTACTTGATCATTTTGAATTGTTCACCAAATTTAATTCATTTGCCGTAACAATCCAGCCTCTACAATTTTTGCAACCACATTGACATTTGATTGCCCTTTCCGCGGGCCACGCGTAATCTATTGTTAGTTGTTCACCGGGCAAAATATCGCGCAAAGCCTCAACCCAAATCTCCGAATCAACATCATCTTCAAATTCAGGTTCAATTTCAGCATCATCCTCATCAGCTTTATCAACAAGATTTTTACTACAATTTTTTGTAACAGAAATTGCCGAATTAGCAACATTGGCATTGTAGTTGTTATCTTCAGCCTCAATATCAGATTCAGATTCAGATTCAATCTCTTTCGCTCCGCCATCTCCAAAAAAACACTCGTCGTCATCGCCTAACATATCATCATCCAATGCAATTTCATCTTCATCGTCCGGCTCCAAATCACTCGTTTCCAAATTACCTTCCTCTAATTCTTCGCCGTTTATTTCGTTACCTTCTCTTACATATTGAGTCAACAGACAATTCGGATCGCACGCATGATTCAAATAACAAAACGGCGGCGCAGGTTCAAGCACTTTATTTTCACCAGCATTGATACAATAATCACTCCCGTAATCAGGATCAATCACAATCTTACCCGGAACTCGTGCAATCGGCGTACCTTTAGGAATAAACGCATACGCAAATACACCCAGCCCATAAGCCGTCTCTCCAATACGTACCCCACAAGGAAACACACGCCCACAATCCGATAAACTACGACTCGGAAGAATAACATTAACTCGATTTTCCATATTACATCTCACAAATAATTTTCAAATTATTTACTTTCTTAACTGCAATTTTTATATTTGATTTCTAACTCCCATATAAACAATTGGTCTAGTGTTGTACCATATTGATTTGGAATTACAAGATAAAGAGCAATTCCAGTTAAAATTTTGAGGACGTGCGTTATTGAATCGTGCATTTATATTTGATCAGTGTATCAGAATGAATTGATTTCTGGTATTATTTTATTCGGTTAGCGTAATCTGGTCGAATATGATACAAATATAATCCTAATATTCAATGTTTTACTTTCTCTGTTAGAAATGTATCACTTGGTGCCGCTACGAATTGAAATAATAGACCTTTTTTCTAACCTAAAAATATATCAACGCAACAAAAAAACTACAACAAAAAACCGCCTTTAACTCCTCCGATACCACCCCTAACCCCTCCGAAGGAGGGGTCAGGGATGGTATCTTACAGGTTAGCGAAAAGGTCTAATATGTTTTTTTAATTCTGAAATTAGAAGGGAGATTTTTTATGATAAATATTGGAGTAATTCCTGTGGCTGGCCGCGGATTGAGTTTGTTGCCGATAACGAAAAGTCAACCTAAAGAAATGTTGCCGGTTGGCAACAAGCCGATAGTTCAATATGTTGTTGATGAGTTGATTCATTGTAAAATCAATCGTTTGCTTTTTGTTACTGGACCCGACAAATCATCAATTGAGGATCATTTTGATATTAACAAGGAATTGATTCGTTTTTTGCGTTATCAAGGGCTTGAGGAATCGCTTGCGGAGCTTGCGTTTGAGCGTGAGAATGCAGCATATTTTTATACACGGCAACGTTACCAAAACGGATTAGGTCAAGCGGTTCTTTGTGCGGAGCCTTATGTCAATGGTCATCGTTTTGTGGTTGCGTTGGGCGATACGATTTTAGGTCGATATAATTCATCAAATATAGTTGGCAGGTTGGCGGAGGTATTTGAGCGTGAGGGCGGCGAGGTCAAAGGTGTAATTGCATTTGACGAGGTGTCTCAAAGTGAAGTTTCGCATTTTGGGATTGCGGTACCGGGCAAATCATTTGGGGATTGTTTTGAGCTAGTGGATTTGGTGGAGAAACCGCGTGAGTCGGAGACGCCAAGTTGTCTGGCAGTAGCGGCAAGATATGTTTTTTCGCCGGATATTTTTGAATATTTGCACAAAACTAAACCTGACGCCAATGGCGATATTCAATTGACGGATGCAATTCATCTGTTGCTTAAAGACGGTAAGCGGGTAATTGGAGTTAAGTTACCGCAAGGCGATTTACGGTATGATATTGGCGATTTTGAGTCGTATTACAAGGCGTTTATTGATTTCGCGTTGCATGATCCGATTCGGGGCAATGAAATCAAAGAATATTTGAAAAACGAATTAAAAAACATGTAATATTGTTTAGGGAAAAGTAGTTAGAGGTTAGTGATTTTAGAGAATAGGAAAATTATGTTGTTACGCGTGGAATTAAACCAGACCTTTTTTCTAACCTAAAAATACATAAACGCAACAAAAAACCTACAACGAAAAACCGCCTTTAACTCCTCCGAGACCACCCCTAACCCCTCCGAAGGAGGGGAATAAGAAGATGCCTCCGAAGGAGGGGAATAAGAAGATGCCTC
>JAITDV010000592.1 GCA_031282385.1 Planctomycetaceae bacterium
AAAAACCGCCTTTAACTCCTCCGAGACCACCCCTAACCCCTCCGAAGGAGGGGAATAAGAAGAAGCCTCCGAGTGAGGCGAATAAGGAGACGCCTCCTTCGGAGGCGAATATTCCCCTCCTTCGGAGGGGTCAGGGGTGGTCTCCTACAGGTTAGCAAAAAGGTCTACTATTCAGTCGCATGTATAAAATTTGAATTGTTATAAAAAGATCGTTTTAGGAACGTAGGCATCCCGACTGCATGAAACTACATGAAACTACGAAACGTTATTTTGTTATGGCATGCGAGATGCCTGCGTTCTTAGTATTTGTCTTAAATTCACCATAGAAAGAGTAGACCTTTTTTCTAACAAGCTAAACAGAAACAAAAGCCCGTAGCGGCAACGAAGGGATAAGCCAACCGGTTTTATCCATTCGCTACCGCTACGGGCTTTTGTTTTTTTGTTTTTCACGAACAATAACAAGCAATTGGGAAAAAACAAAAAATGTTAGGGAAAGGTCTATTATAACATCAACTGAATAGTTACTTTCTACATTTGTAAATTCTGAAAATCCTGTTAGTTTTGTGAAATATACTATTTGCATCTTAAAATTCCTTTTTTTAGAACAGCCGATCCAGCTGGATCTAAAAATCGGAACGACTGAATAGTTACGGTTTCGTATCAGTTGTTAAATCAAAATGAAATACGTTTTTCGCTTTGTTTGTTGCCGTAATGGTTTCTTTTGAGTCGATGCCGTATTTGCGTGGAATAATATCTCTGGTTTCTGGCATACTACGCGTTGGTCTAATATTTTGCGGATCATCGGTTGTATTTTTCGTCGAATCGTCAATCACAACAACCGAACGGAATTGTACCGAATATGTTTGACCCGGGATGAGACCGTGTTCTGCCGATAAAGAAAATTTCCCATCTTTAATAATTGAACCAGTGGAAACATTCGGAAGCGTTCCGCTAATAGATGAAAAATATATTTCACCTTCAACAAGCGGTTTGCCATCAAACGTTACGTCTCCACTAACAGAAATACGTCCCTGCGGATTGAGATTATTACAACCGATAATAACCCATAACAATAAAAGTACAAAAAATAAATATACCTCTTTCATATTTGAAATTTTTAAAAAATTTGATTATAATTTTGCCTGAATTGTGATTACATTTTGTCCTTGCCAAAACAATAAACAATGTTTGAAACAAGTGCGAATTGTATATCTACTGTTTATACATTACGGTAACTGACTAACTTCGTCTCCATTGGTCGAACCAGCAGCACGCCATATTTCCAAGTCTATTTGATTCGGAACAAACCGAACGGAACCGTCCCCAAGTCCAGCATTGACGCCACCAATATGCCAACTTCGCGCTGAAAATCTTATATAATAACGATCCGATTGACCTGAAGTTAAATTTAAACGTACTACAGGATGCTGAATATAATCTGAAGTAGCAGAATGACTAACAATATCAGCAATTGTTGTATTGGGCGACTGATTGGTATTGAAAAAGCAATAAAGTCCAAACCAAATTACACCACGATAAAGGGAAGCACCTTTACCTTGAACTGTCTCTGATATGGCAATTGTGTTTGATGTTCCGTCACTAACATTAGTCAACGAGATTTCCTGTGGATTCCCTGGAATATACGTGTTGTTACTATAATTAGGTCCGTAACAACTACCAGTAAACAGGGCATTGTATCTCGATTGTTTCTCAAATCCAGTATTTTCAACTAGACAATTTGTATTACTAACACGTGAACAATCAAGACTAAATACTCCATCTCGCCCAAAGCAAGCCACGTAATTATATGGTTTGTTATGTTCGCCCATGAGTGAGGCAGCAAGAGTTGTATTTGCTACTTTATTATTGTTTGAATCTGAAGGGCAGGTATAGCTGGAAAACTTAAAATTGGTGAGTAATGTTTTATTTGTCCCTGTGTTCCAATATAAGCTTGGGCTATAGTTATAACCTTCGGCAACCGTATTTTGTTCAAGGAAAGCTAATACCAGTGCAGCCCAAGTTCCATACGCGGTACCGCGTGCACCAAATGGTAACACTTGGAAAGTGTCATGATAATTGTGCATTGCTATTACTATTTGTTTTTGATTATTTGCACACTTTATTCTGCGAGCGGCTTCGCGCGCACCTTGAACGGCAGGCAAGAGTAACGCGATTAGTACACCAACAATCGCTATTACAACAAGAAGCTCAACAAGCGTAAAACCTCTAACATTTGTACGTGTTGAATTATGCGTAGAAAGCTTTGAGCAAAAGTAAGATAATAACTCACTTATGTTAAAAATAATTCTACCAGCTTGCCCCCCCCCCCCCAGCTTATCTATTTTATCAAGATTAACATGGTAATTTGTTGAAGGGAAAGTTTTTGAAAAGTAAGTCTGATTTTGAAAAGTTTTTTTCATCGTTTTAAATTGATTGTTTGTTTAGCCACCAATTCCGCCGTGTATTGAAGTCTAATAATGTTTAAGTTGATCACGAATTGTCTGAATTAGCGTATCAACAATTATTGCCAAAAACACAATAAAACAAACATTAAAAATTTAACTTGTCCCTTAAAAACAAAGTATAAGTTTTTGTAATGTTGTTTATTTCGTTTTTGGTTTTTGCAATTTAAATGCCAAAAAGTTTTTTTATTTTGATTTGATAAAAGCAGAATCATCAAATTGCCTAGAAAAATAATATTCAAAACGAATAAAAAATTTTTTATTGACTTAGAATTTTTTATTTCATATTTTTAACAACTCATACAACCATAATTTTTCACGGGAATAGCTATCATATTTTATGGTTGTCTAATGGAACGAATGATTTTATCCGCAAATTTTTCCTAGTGTTCATAAATTGGGAATTGGATGCAATTTGGCGGTTACGCTACGCTGCATCGCCGGATTGTCTCAGTCTCACTTTTCCAAATCTAGCCGCGCTAGCGGCGGCATTATCCGTCCAGTGGGGTCAATAATGTCGCCCTTGCAGTAATGCTACTATAATTTTTGTATCATTATTTTTTATTGGGCAAGTAATTTTTGTTTTTTGTGGAGAGCGATGGTTTTCTTGCCCGCTGGACGTGCCGGACGTGTCCATGTTACTTGTCTATCGGTTTGTAGTAGTAGCCGGAGTTGTCCGTGATAGTTTCGTTTCCGTTTGCTATTACGAAAAAAAATTTATCATTTCGTTCAAATGCAATATTCAGTTGACATGATACATTTGTTTCATGTGAAACATTCTATACTACTCGTACTATAAATTGCATGATTTAAGAGCGAAAAACCTGCTTTCCGATAAATAATCGGGCAGCAGTAAACGAAATTTAAAGTGTGAACAGTTCAAAACGTCTCGTTAAGCAAATTATCGTAGTTATGTAGTTATGTAGTTACGTGTTTAAAATTTGCCAATCTATTTTCGTTCTGAAAGAATATTGCATAACAATCCGCCAAATCGCCGCAGAACAAAATCCCAATAAAATCTTCACCCCGAAGAAACAATGCTATAATAATGCTAAATAATATACCTTTTCTCTAACCTAAAAATACATCAACACAACAAAAAAACTACAACGAAAAAAACCGCCTTTAACTTCTCCGAGACCACCCATACCCCCTCCGAAGGAGGGGAATAAGAAGACGCATCCGAGTGAGGCGAATAATTCCCTTCCTTCGGAGGGGTTATGGGTGGTCTCGGAGGAGTTAACGAAAAGGTCTAATATTGCAACAAGTTTCTGCATTGCCTTTATAGGGCAAAATCAAAATATAAAACAACAAAGCCACAACACTAAATCACCGAGTTGTTGCTATTGAATATGATTCGATGAAAAAACACACATGAATAGTTACAAATATGTTTGATATAAAATTTTTGTCAGTTATTTGTCAGATATTTGGAGTAATTTTCACATGTATTGACGGGTTGTGATTTGTCAATATACTTTTTGGATTGGTGTTTAGTGGCGGATGGTCGGAGCCATTTTTTTTGAACAAAACAAAATTTTGTAAATTTTCAACTACGTCATAAATTTGCAAATGTATAGTTGACATGATTGTTGAAATTTTACTCAATGGGAGAAAATGAAAATTATGAAACGAATTTTTGTTACGATTTTTGCAATTTGTGCAATAATGAGTTTGGTTTTGCAAGTTTCTGACTTGCGATTTAGTTTTTGCGGTTTGCTTGCGGCAGAATTGCCATTGCCAGAACAAAAAGCAGCCGAAAACGATAAAGATAAAGATAAAGATAAAGATAAAGATAAAACTAAAGAAAACGTCAATCCGTTTTTTGCCCAACTTCCCGCTCCAGATAGATCAATGGAACGTCAAATTGAACAAATAGAACGATTGCTCAAAGTTGATCGTCATATTGAAGCGATTCGTATTATTGCTTCCTTGCTCGAAGACTCCGACAACTTTCTCATTCCGCCACCTTACCAACCCCGCAATAACGGCGGCAAAAATATGGTCGGAACAAACCCCGACGAAAGAACAACAAACGCTACCTACACCACTCAATTACTTAACATTCTTAGCAATTTGCCCGAAAAAGCAAAAGAAACCTACAACATCCAATACAAAATTCAAGCCGATAAACTACTCGAAAACGCAATCAAACAAGGCTCCTTTGAAACATTGCAAAAAGTCGCCAAAAAATATTTGCCTACAGAAGCCGGTATATCTGCGTTGTTTTTGGTTGGAATGTATAAATTTGAACTTGGCGATTGGGAATCAGCGTTGTTGACTTTTGGCAAAATAAATTATGTTGCCGAACAATTTAACTTCAAACTCGACTCATTTGAACCTGTGTTAAGTTTATCAACAGCGGCTTGTCAGATTAAACTTGACCGCGACGAAGATGCAAAACAAACATTGGATAAATTTATCAAAAAATTTCCACAACCTCAAATTTTGCTCGGCGGCAAAGAAACTTGGCGACCAGGAAATTCTGCCGAAATATTCAAACGAATTAAAGAATCAATTTCAAGTCGTGATATAAGTAATGTTGCCGCGTGGCTTGAACATACGGGTTGGCTGTTGTCTCGCGGCGTGCCTTCTCAAAATCCTGAAACTTTCGCAAGTACGCCGCTTCTCGAAACACTTTGGGAAACACCGAATTTCAATCAAAACGACATCATAACACTAGCTCAAAGATTACAAACTTTCGTACAATCAGCACCTGAAGTTTATATTCCGGCATTGCAACCTCTTATTGTTGACAATCTTGTTATAACTCGCGGCATTGAAGAAATAACAGCTACAAATATAGATTCCGGTAAACGTGTTTGGAATTATACCGAAAACAATTACAACCTCGCGCCGATTGTGTTGCAAATGTTACAAAATTCCGGTTTTCATAGCTCCATAATAAGCGCACGAAATATCCCCGATGCTTCTTTGCTGCGAATTAATATCTGGCACAACCGTGTTGCAAACTCAATGAGCAGCGATGGTGAACGTGTGTTTTACATTGAAGGACATAACCTAAACTACCAAGCATACAACAGAAATATGCCGCAACAATTTATGTTCGGCAATAAAACTATCGAAAACCCATTCTCCAAACCATCGAACACTCTCACCGCAAGAGATGTAAAAACCGGAAATTTACTCTGGCAAATCGGTAAATTTAATTACGTCCAAAAAACATTAGAAAAAATAGCCGCAGAAATCGCAACCAATAACAAACAAAATCAACCAACTATTATCAAAGAACTCCGCCCCGTACCCGCCCGCCCCAATATTGTTCCTCGTCTTGTACCCGCTGAAAATAAAACTGAAACAGATAAAGAAAACAACAAAGACGAAAAAGAAAAAAACACCGAATCACTTTTTTCAAACGAGGAATTGCTTTTTAGCGAGACAAGTTTTTTAGGTGCGCCATTACCATTATATGGAAATTTATATTGCATTTGTGAGTACGAAGATTTGGTGCAACTT
>JAITDV010000005.1 GCA_031282385.1 Planctomycetaceae bacterium
GATTGTCATCTTGTGTTGACGGGAGTGAGCGGCTGGCAAGATCGAAAATTCAAAAAAGTATTTGCACGTTTACCGGAAAAAGTTAAAAAGAAAATTATTTTTACCGGTTATGTTGAAGATGATGATTTACCGTTTCTTTATTCAGGGGCAAGTTGTTTTTGTTACATGTCGATTTATGAAGGTTTTGGTTTGCCGCCGCTTGAAGCAATGCAATGCGGTACGCCGGTGATTACGTCGAATACTTCGTCATTGCCGGAAGTTGTCGGTGACGCCGGAATCATGCTTGATCCGCACGATGTTGAAGGTCTCGTTGACGCGTTCACGCATATTATTAGCAACGAAAAATTACGTCAAGAAATGATTGCAAAAGGTCTTGAACAAGCAAAAAAGTTTAGTTGGGATCGTTGCGTTGACCTGATTGTGGAAAAAATAATTAACTGATACATTTAACGTAATTCAAGAACATATACTGTTCGTAATATAAATTGCCTGACTCAAGAGCGTAAAAGCCTGATTTTCTGTCGGTAATCAGACAACGGTAAACTAAATTTAATAGTGAACAGTTTAAAAATACACGACGGAATAGTTATAATTACCCAATATTGAATCTTCGTAATATTTCAGTGGAAATTTTTCTCCGCCTCTTTAGGGGCATTGCGTAACAACCCGCCGCAACGCGGTGAGTTAAAGCCCACTCATCAATTTCGCCCTGAAAGTGCAATGCCAATCTGTTTTGCACTGCCCTTTCAGAGTGATAATTTTAGGGGGCTTTCGTCCTACCGCGTTGCGGCGAGTTGTTATGCAATGTCTTTTCATGACGAAATACATCGGCAATTTGTAACTATTCAGTCGGCAGCTCTACGCGAAAAAAAATTTATAACAGGCGGCAACGCAGCGTAGCGCAGTAACCGCTTAAAACTATCATATTTTTAACCACCCCTAACCCCTCCAAAGGAGGGGAATTTAATGTTCCCCTCTTCTGGAGTGGAATTTAATAGACCTTTTTTCTAACCTAAAAATACATCAATGCAACAAAAAATCTACAACGAAAAACCGCCTTTCACTCCTCCGAGACCACCCCTGACCCCTCCGAAGGAGGGGAATAAGAAGACGCCTCCAAGAGAGGCGGATAATTCCCCTCCTTCGGAGGGGTCAGGGGTGGTTTCCTACAGGTTAGCGAAAAAGTCTAATGTTCCCCTCCTCTGGAGGGGATAGGGGTGGTTTATTGATTACGAACTGAATAGTTACTATCAATTAACTCAAAACACTAATTCCGCTGAAATATTACTAATCTTCTGAATTGATGCTGATTGACGTATTAGTTGGTAATAGTTACAATTCCTAGCCTTTGTTTTGGTAAGTTGCCGAAACGTGAAATATATTTTTTTGTAACGATAAACTTAAATTTGTTTTTTTATGACAATTAAAATTACAGTTGCGGAGGCTCGCGGTATTGAGTTTATAGACCGTGATGTACGATTGAGTGGTTGGGTTCGCACGAGGCGTGATTCTAAAGGCGGATTCAGTTTTGTTGAGATCAATGACGGAACGTCTCTTGGCAATATTCAAGTTATTGTCCCGCAATCATTGCCTAATTATGAAACGATAATTAAAACAATCACACCTGGCAGTTCGGTTTTGATTGAAGGAATTGTCAAAAAATCGCCAGCGCAAGGTCAATCGACAGAAATTGAAGCAACATTGATCGAGTTAATTGGAGAATCTGACGCTGCAACTTATCCGTTACAAAAAAAAGGACATTCGCTTGAGTTTTTGCGTTCGATTGCACATCTTCGGGTACGTACTAATACGTTTGGTGCGGTTGCGCGAATTCGGAATACAGTTAGTTATTCGATTCATCGTTTTTTTCAGGAGAATGGTTTTATTTATGTTCATACTCCGATTATTACTGCGAGCGATTGTGAAGGTGCTGGTCAAATGTTCCGTGTAACAGTAATCGATGCAGATAATCCGCCGCGTAATAATTCAGGTAAAGTTGATTATTCACAAGATTTTTTCGGCAAATCTTCTTATTTAACGGTGAGCGGTCAATTGAATGTTGAGACGTATTGTGCAGGCTTGAGCAAGGTTTATACATTCGGTCCTACTTTTCGTGCGGAAAATTCAAATACATCGCGTCATGCTGCTGAATTTTGGATGATTGAGCCTGAAATTGCATTTTGCGAGTTGTCGGAAAACATGGCGTGGGCGGAGAAATTTTTGAAACGATTAATATCAGATGTTCTGACCGAGCGGCGTGAAGATATTGAGTTTTTTAATCGAACCGATACAACGTTGATTGAAACGCTTAATAATGTTGTATCGAGTGATTTTGTGCGGTTATCTTATACCGACGCAGTTGCAATTCTGGAAAAGTGCGGCAAAAAATTTGATTTTAAAGTTGGTTGGGGAATTGATCTGCAAAGTGAACATGAACGTTATTTGACGGAAGAACATTTTAAAAGTCCGGTAATTTTGTACGATTATCCGCGAACAATTAAGCCGTTTTATATGAGATTGAATGAAGATGGCAAGACAGTTAGAGCAATGGATTTACTTGTGCCGCGAGTTGGCGAGATAATTGGAGGCAGTGAGCGTGAATATAGACTTGATCTTTTGGGAGAGCGAATGAAAGAGCAGAAGTTGGATATGGAAGCGTATCGTTGGTATGCGGATTTACGGCGTTATGGCAGTGTACCCCATAGTGGTTTTGGGCTTGGGCTTGAACGTGCATTAATGTTCATCACAGGAATCGGTAACATCAGAGACGTAATACCATTCCCAAGAACAACAGGTAATTGCGATTATTAAACTACTGTTTTCACTTGAAGTTTGGTTAACCCGCGTAAAGTTACTGTTGGAAATTCAGCATTGACGCTTTTATGTTACGAATTTCTAAAGCGAGTTCAATAGACCTTTTCGCGAACCTGTAGGAGACCACCCCTGACCCCTCCGAAGGAAGGGAATAATTCCCCTCCTTCGGAGGGGTTAGGGGTGGTCTTGGAGGAGTTAAAGGCGGTTTTTTGTTGTAGGTTTTTTGTTGCGTTGATGTATTTTTAGGTTAGAGAAAAGGTCTAATATACAATTCAATATCAATATCAATATTTTGCTATAAAGTTTGGAGCTTGCCAGATGTTTATTGGTTTCCACCACCATTCGTTGGTTAAGTACCAGTCAACAGTTTCTTCTAAACCAGCTGCGAAATTGTATTTTTGTTGCCAACCGAATTCTATTCGCAATTTTGTTACATCAACAGCATAACGAAAATCATTACCCAATCTATCTTGTACAAAACGTATTTGTTCTGAATATTTTTTGCTGTTGGGCAATGGTCTTTTTTTGTCTAGTAGAGCGCAAATCATATTTACTGTTTCCAGAACAGAGTGTTGATTTTCTCCGCCGACATTATATGTTGTCCCAACCTTACCTCCCGACATTACACGTAACAACGCATTCACATGATCCTCAACAAAAAGCCAATCCCGAATATTTTTGCCGTTGCCGTAAATAGTTAACGGTAATCCTGAAATTGCAGAAATTATTGTCTTCGGTATTAATTTTTCGGGATTCTGATAAGGTCCGTAATTGTTAGAACAATTCGTAATCAAAACCGGCAAATTATACGTATGAAACCAAGCACGAACTAAATGATCTGCCGCTGCTTTAGTCGCGGAATATGGATTACGTGGCGCGTAACGAGTTTCCTCCGTGAATATACCGTCATCGCCAAGACTGCCGTAAACTTCGTCTGTTGAGATATGAAGCATACGAAACCGTCTTGCCGACTCACCTGACAAACTCCGCCAATAACGCAACATCACACCCAATACCGTAAACGTACCGACTACGTTACTGTGTAAAAACGGTTTCGCATCTTCAATTGAACGATCAACATGACTCTCCGCCGCAAGATGAAATATCGTATCAGGACAAAATTCATTGACAACTTTTCCCAAAAAAAATTCGT
>JAITDV010000071.1 GCA_031282385.1 Planctomycetaceae bacterium
ATAACCTGTCGATCAAGATTATCGTATTCGTAAATTGTAATATTACCAAGTGCATCTGTAGAACTATGGACACGACCTTTTGAATCATATTCAGTTGAAGTACGATAAACTTCTGAACCTGTTACAGCGATTGACGAAGTACCATCTGCGGCAATGTCAATCTTACAACCTTCGTAACGAATACTTCCAACACTTCGTCCTTGTGAATCATAAAGATTTCGTCTTGGAAGCCGAATTTTGTATCTGTTTTTTGTAATAACTGCCGTCATAATTCTTGTTTTATGCAACGTTTTCTTATCATACAAAAAAAGTTACTAAATCTTTCTTTTTCTTTACAGCTTTTTGGAAAACTTCCAGTGTTGTTTCGATAATTTCCAGCATGTCATCGTCATATTTTTCGGCTTTTTCATCGTTCCAATTGTCGAGAAACTTTTTCATTTCGGCAACTGTTCTATGCCCAATAAACGGAACATCATCACTTGGTGCAATTTTCACCGGCGGACCGGATTTTATAATCCATTCTACCGGTGATTTTTTAAAATCGTCATAATCTAAATTCAGTTCCGCAATCTCTTCACTTTCTCCAAAACAATATTCGATGATACTTTCCAAAGCATATCCGTACTCTGAACCTTCATCTTGATCTTGTTTCTGCTTGGTTCCCATTAAAAGAGTTTCAGCATAGTGCCAATCCTCCTTTTGCAAATCCAGTTTTTTAAGAAACGATAAATCTTTACCTCCGATAATTTGTCGGAGCTTTTCAAGATTAACCAGATAAAACGAAATAATACAACCTTTCATTTTTCAAGTCCTATTGATTGAGGAGTAACAATTCTGTCCATAATTTCTTCCGGTAACACAGGCATCTCCATACCGGAACGTAACGCTATATTCCACATCCATGTCGCTTCAAGAGAAATGATATTTATTGGTTCTGAATTAAGTGGAGGTTTCAATCCAGATATTTTATGAATATGCTTGTTTACCAATTGAACCAACTGTTTCTCAAAATTATCTGTATTTTGTGTGTAAATGTTTTCCCATATATTGAGAAGTGTTTTTGTTGATGAACGATAACCGTTTTTAATACTCTCGATTTCTTTGGAGTAGTTCTTGCGCGGAACATCACGAAAATATTGGGCAAATACAAAGAAGAGAGGCGAAAAGTAATTTATTGTACCACCAGTTAAAATATCAAAAGGATGATGATTAGGCATATTCATTACGGTATGATCAACCCATTCAGCAATTTTTTTAAGCGATTCTCTATCGTTTTTTAATAGGGAAAACAAAGTGCCAAAATAAAACGGTTGATTCCAATGAATAATTGTACTTTTTGTCTTTTTTCCGCAATAAAAATATGCTATTGCTGTCTCTATAGCATTATTGATAAAAACTTTCGCCTTAATCGGCGGAGAGGGAAGTTCAAAGTGGTAGTAAAGTGAGCCAAGAAAAAAAGATGTAAGTGCACGTGATAATTCTACACGTTTTTCCATTGGTAACTTTTCTTTAGCGGCTTCTTTGATGGAATCCTTTGTCCATCGAAAATGAATTTTAAAATTTTGCAGAGATTGTTCGTTTCCACCACAAAAATTAACACGTTCGTAACGTTTCATAATAAACATTGAATATAAAAATAGTTTCAAAAAAATCAAAAAAATGATTTTCGGTTAAAAATACAATAGTAAATCCAGAAAATCTCACGTATCAGGTACCCGTCTCCTTGAATTTCAATCACTATTATTCAAAAGGCGCTTGCCAATGATTTAATTTGTTAATACCTGTATAACTTTTTATTCCAACATGAAATTTACCTTTAGAGAGGTTAGTTTTTACAACCATTGCAAGCATTGGTCCCTTCTTGTAAACTTTTGAAAAATCCTCTATCGTTTTCTGCGACATAAAATTAAGAGAAACTACTGACGAGCGATTTTTATTAACAAAGATTTCGGAACGATCTCTTATCCATACATCGTGCATTTGGCGAACTTTTGGTGCATTAGGTTTAGAAGGGTGATTCACCAAAGCAAGTTTACTCCTTCCTCCTTTACACTCAAGAACAACGAATCGATTGGGAGTTTTCATACGGGCGATACCATCCAATCCATGATATGAATAAAACAGGTGTTCTACCTTCATATTCAAAGCAGTAAAGGCTAAAGCGGTTCCTAACATACCAATTACTTCCTGAACTGCATTGTTTTGCCCTACTTTTTCAGCTTTCATTCGGCTAAGCATCTTTTTACATAAATTATCAGGAAGGTCTAAAACCTCCATGTGAATATTAACTTTACCACCTTTCATGGCATCTTTCAATGCTTTTCCTAACTTTTTTTCAACACTATTATAAAGATTAGCAAAGTCCATTATATCTGAAAGATCAAGGGACAATAGACCTATGAAATCTTCCATTTGTCCATACATTTCACTGATTTTATCCCAAGCTTTATAAGCATTTTGGATGGTTTTAAGGAATTTTTGAGCACGAGCTCCCGCCGAGACATTGGCAGCATTACTTCGGCTTTGATTGGAATTACCAATTGCCATACTAATTGAAATACTTATCAATCCTTCCAGACCGGTTGGATCAACCATTGTAACAGGATCGGCATGGCAATACAAATATTTATGGAATGATTGTGGATCAGACAAGTTTCCAAAGAAAGGATCAAGTCTGTTGAATCTGCCTGTTGCCGGATCATAATACCTCGCACGGAGATATTGTTGTCCAATTTTTGAATCAAATTGTTCTCCAGAGTAAAGAAATTCCGTTAATGCCTGATCAGGATCAAATCCTAAAGCGTTACCATAAGCATCAAAACTGTACAATTGAACAATTGCGTTAGTAAAATCAAGTAATGCTCTGGTTGAACCGTGTCCGTCAAAAGTAAAATAGTATTCCTGCTCTGTACCATTCTTTGTAACAATTTGAGAGATACGCTGATGTCCAATGACATACGTTGTAACGGTTTCTTCATTTGTAATAATATCTGTTTCGGTTTGTTTTATAACTTGTGAATATCCTGTTATATTAAGTGGATCATTTAAATATTCTGTTCTCGTTTTCGATTTTAATTCTCCGTCTTCCCAAACTTCATGTTCAGCCAAAACACGGATTCCATCGGCTCCATAACCATATCTTGTTATTTCAGTACGATTTCCAGAAACAATTGTTACTACAGACATTCGCCCTTGCAAATCATACTCAAACGTTGTTTCCGAAATAATATTACCATTTTCCGAAACTGATTTTGAGGTTTGTTGTGTGTAATCGTATCCATAAATTGTTGTTTTATTGTCAGAAATTTCTTGTAACAATCGGTCATTCGCGTCGTAATTATATGTCGTTACTTTACTATTGACTGTTTGTCTCAGACGATTACCAACCAGATCATATAACCATTCGCTTGTTTGGTCAAACTCATCATCATAGTGATCAAATTTTTCATAAATGAGCCGACCATCAGTATCATATTCCCAATCAATTTCATTTTGCTGTTCTCCGTATTCCATCCAGAATTTTTCAATTGCGTAATCTTTGCGTCCAAGATTATCCAATGTGTAAAAAAATTCCGAAATACCTTTTCCAGAATCAAAGATTCCATTGTTATTAGTATCTTGGAAATTGGTCAGTTTTATGAGCCGATTCATATTATCATACTGATATAATGTTACACAACCATTAGGTTGTATCATTTTGGCAAGATTACTATAAACATCATATTCATAGAATGTTGTCTGATTATCCGCCGATACTGATGCCAAACGACCAAATCTGTCATAAGTATAATATGTTGTTTCACCGCTATCAAGAGTAACTTTTGTTTGACGCCCTGATTTATCATACTCGTAAAAAATAGTTTCGGCTTCTCTTGAACCTTGTTTTGTTGTAATTGAAGCGACAAGACTATACTCCTCTTACTTTAAAATTCGTCTTGACAGGTATTTTGTAATTTTTTATATTTCTTATCGTCGTTTGTTTTAATTTTTGCATTATTTTTTTTATGTCTTACCGTTTATCCCACC
>JAITDV010000079.1 GCA_031282385.1 Planctomycetaceae bacterium
AAAATACATCAACGTAACAAAAAAACTACAACAAAAAACCGCCTTTAATTCCTCTGCGACCCATCCTAACCTCTCCGAAGGAGGGGAATTATTCTCTTTCTTCGGAGGGGTCAGGGGTGGTCTCATACAGGTTAGCGAAAAGATATATTGATCTTTGTTGGGGTTATGTTGTGATGTTTTCTGATTATTGTATTGTTGGTATTGGTTGTGATTTGGCGTGCGGGTGATTGGTGCTGTGATTTGTAGAATTTGTGTGGTTCACTTGTTTTTTTATTTTTTCTGAATACAATACGGTGAAAGTGTGTCATTGAGTCAATGCGGTTTGATTTAGTGATATTGTAGTGGGGTTGTTTGTGTGCAGTCTCACAATGAACAACAATTAAACAATTAAAAAACAGGAGAATGTTATGTCGATTCTTGTAATGAAGCCGGCGCCGAATTTTAAGACGTGGGCGCTTATGCCCAACAGTACGTTTAAGGAGATTTCGTTGACGGATTATCGTGGGAAGTATGTTTTACTTTTTTTCTATCCGTTCGATTTCACGTTTGTGTGTCCAACGGAGATTATTGCGTTTTCGGATGCAATGCCTGAGTTTGAGAAGTTGAATGTGCAGATTTTGGCGTGTTCGGTTGACAGTCATTTTACGCATTTTGCTTGGACAAGTGTGGAGAGGAAAGAGGGTGGAATCAAAGGGATTCAATTTCCGATTCTGGCGGACGTCAAGCATACGATTACGGAATCATACGGCATTTTGTCGGATGAAGGTTCGGCGTTGCGGGGTGTATTTTTGATTAACAAGGATGGAATTGTGATACATCAAACTGTAAATGCGCCTCCGATTGGGAGGAATATTGATGAGGAGTTGAGGACGGTGAAGGCATTGCAATTCTATGAAAAACGCGGTGAGGTTTGTCCAGCTAATTGGCAAGAGGGGCAAAATGGGATTGATGTGAACAATAAGGGAGTTTACTTCTCTAAAAAGTATGAGTAAACGTTTGGGACAAATGTTATTGGCAGTGGTTATTCTGAAGTCGGACGCTGCGGGCGGAATGATATGCGGGCAACTTGTAATAGTTGACTATCATTTCGGAAGTTGTTAAACCGTTCATAATTGGATTTAAGCCGGAGCAATTCGGCAACTATTCAAGAGTGAGCGGTTTAGAATTTTTCTAAAGTTTTGGTGCGGTTATTTTGTAATCTTGTGAGTTAGACGTATATACTGTGTTGATTCGCTGAGGCGTAGTTTGTTTAGGATTCTTTGCCGTCTAGTAGTTTTTTGAGCAAGGTTTGTAGTTTTTGACCGCGGGCGTTTGTGTCGATGATTTTACCTTCTTTATTGACGAGGAGCATTTTTGGGACGCTGTTGATGTTATATTTGATGAAGTGTGGTGTTTGTTTGAATTTGGCGGTCAAGTTTTCGGAGATGATTAACCAAGGTAATTGTTCGTTTTCAACAAATTTTTTGGTTATATCGATGCGGTCTAAGAGGTAAACGGAGACAATTTCGAAGCCTTTAGTGTGGTATTGTTGGTAGGCTTGGCGTAAATTGGGAATTTCTTCAAGGCAAGGTACGCAATACGTAGAGGTAAATTGTATCAAGACGTATTTACCACGCAGCGAATCCCAATTGAAATCTTTGCCGTCGATTGTTTTTCCGTACAATTTAATGTCAATTCCGATTTTGTTAATATCGATTGTGTCTTCGTCAACATTGGTTAAGCCGTCTTGTATTTCGGGTTGAGTCTCTGTTTTTCGGCAACTTGAGGACAATATTATCAGCAGGATTGCTGTAAAAATTATGACAGTTAAGTGTTTCATTTTAGGGGCGACGGTTAAGTGAATGTGAATACCGGACAGTACAAGTTAAACGAAATACAATTAGGCCTTTTCTCTAACATAAAAATACATCAACGCAACAAAAAATCTACAGCGAAAAACAGCCTTTAACTCCTCCTAGACCACCCCTAACTCCTCCGCAGGAAGTGAATAATTTCCCTCTTGAGGAGAGGTCGGGGGTGGTCTCCTACAGGTTAGCGAAAAGGTCTATTGAACAAGTGCGTGTTTACGGGAATTATTTATTAGACCTTTTCTTTAACCTAAAAATACATCAACGCAACAAAAAAACTACAACTAAAAACCGCCTTTAACTCCTCCGCGACCACCCCCAACCCCTCCGAAGGAAGGGAATAATTTTCTTCATTCGGATGGGTCAGGGGGGGGCTCGGAGAGGGTAGCGAAAAGGTCTATTCTTTAAAATCGGTATATTGATTTTATTCTACGGCTCTCTAATCCCTAACTTCTAATCCTTAAACATTTGTTTCTGAGTTGGTTTTAGTTATTTTTCACGGGATAATGGCGTGTGATATTTCGCTCATGGGGCCCCGTTCTCCTTTTTCGTTTTGCCAACAAATAGCAAAGTACACTGTTTTACCGCGGTCTTTGTCGTTGAATTCGAAAATGTATGGGGTTCTTGTGGCTAGTACCGTGTGCGTCAAATCGTCAAGTCCTTGCGGAGGCGAATTGAGTACGGAGTATAAAATTACTGCGCCGTTTACGCCGTAGGGTTTTGCTTTGCTTGCGCTCCCGAAGTCGTGGAACGAGACGGACAACCTGCGGAAATCCAAAACGTCGATATTCATTTCAGGTCTTGACGAGGGTACAGGAATTGGCGATGGTGCGGTGTCGCGTACATGCAAGCCCATAGAGATACGTTGTGCGTCGGTGATAATGGGGTTTCGCAATCTAAAATTAACAAGGTGTCTGATTCTGTCTTTGAGTATTTTTTTTGCGTCGTTCTTTTCTTTGACTATGATTTTGTTTCTAACCGGACTATCTGCAAGGTCGTGCATATTTTTGAAGTTTGTGGTTGCTGTTTGCAAATCGGTGGTTTCTTGAGGCGAGATTTCCCAAGATCCGGCGTTGGCGAGAACTATGTTGGTGAAGTTTTCGCTCCAAGCGGCGATCTCTGCGTCTTTTGTCGGAATGTAGTCTCTTCTAACTGTCATAAGTAATTTTCCTTTCAATTCAAATTTTTGAACGTTTTAGTTAAATCTTTACAATCTTGATCAAAGCCGACACGTTTTCGGCAAAAATCAATTAATAGGTAATTGTAACAAATTATTTTTAAATTAAAACCATTACGTCCAAAAAAATATAAAAATTTTTTTGAACTGAACTTTTTCGATAATATTCCGGTATATTTTTTGATCGGTTGTCGGTTAATGGATTGAGGTTATGCAGTGGTGAAAAATTTTTATTGATTAGTTGATAAGAGAAATATATTGGTGTAGAAAAATTTTAGATGAGAATTTATTGAATCTCGTAGGGGATTATGCATTAGTATATAGTATATCTTTTCTCTAACCTAAAAATACATCAGCGTAACAAAAAACCTACAACGAAAAACCGCATTTAACTCCTCCGAGACCATCCCTAACCACTATGAGATCGACTTTAACTCCTCCGAGACCACCCCCAACCCCTCCGCAGTAGGGGAATAATTCCCATCTATCGGAGGGGTCATGTGTGGTATCCAACAGGTTAGCGAAAAGGTATAGTAACAAATCAACCGAAAACACGCCGATTCAATATAAACCGAATTTCAACTCAAAAACAAACGCGAAAGTTTCGGATTGATTGAAAAATTGTTTTTATTGATATTTTTCTGATTTTTATTTATATAAATCCAATTTTGATTTATATAAATTTGTTTTTGATTTGTGTCAATCCGTTCTTGATTGACGCGAATCTGGTTTTGATTTATATAAATCAATAATTGATTCTTGTCAATCTGATTTTGATTGATGTCAATCTGTGTAGGATTTATGTCAATATTTTTTTTATTGATGTCAATATTTATTTTGCGTCTGTAAATGAATTTTATTTTAATACAAATTAAAATTAGATTTGTATAAATTCAAGTTGAAATTAGACGTAAAATTAATAATTGTTCATTTGGCTAGCGTCGAATTATTTTTTTTATTTTGAAATTTATTGAGGATTATTTTGACCGTATTGACAAATTTTTTGGAATAGACCTTTTCTCTAATCTAAAAATACACCAGCGAAACAAAAAAACTACAACGAAAAATCGCCTTTAACCCCTCCGATACCGCCCCTAACCTCTCCGATACCACCCCTGACCCCTCCGAAGTGGAGGAATTATTCCCCTTCTTCGGATGGGTCAGGTGTGGTCTCGGAGGGGTTCGTGAAAATGTCTAATCATCAAAATAAAATATCAACTTGACGTTTTGCGAATTTTATTTGTAGAATAGACCTTTTCTCTAACCCAAAAATACATCAGCGCAACAAAAAATCTACAACGAAAAATCGCATTTAACCCCTCCGAGACCACCCTTAATCTCTCCGAGACCACCACTAACCCATCCGCAGGAGGGGAATAATTCACATTCTTAGGAGTGGTTAGTGGTGGTCTCCTACAGGTTAG
>JAITDV010000101.1 GCA_031282385.1 Planctomycetaceae bacterium
CGTCAAGATACACGTGTGCAGCAATACTGAGTTGGCGTACTTTGTTACTACATTGCATTCTTGCGGCGGCGGCTCTTGCGGCTTGTACGGCAGGCAAAAGCAAAGCGATCAAAACTCCAATGATCGCAATAACCACAAGCAACTCCACAAGGGTAAATCCAAAGAACCTCAAACCTGTGTTTGAGGCAGGATTTCCAGATCGGGGTATTTTGACCCCTTTTTGGGTATTGGGGCGGCTGTCTATTCGACCCCCCCCCCCCATTTTAACATTAACATTCCGACATTTTCTAAATTTTTCATAATTGGTCTCTACTTTCTTTGAGCAATCCAAATTTACGGGCAACACCGAAACCACATCGGCATTGAAAACCCAGTTAGCTAAAAGCACATCAAGCTAAACAAAAAACAATGTTAATAGCCAACGTCTTTTAAGCAAAAAAATAACAACCCGCCAATAAAAAAATTTTTATCGTTACGAAAATAACGGTCTCACGACTATTTCGTAACAAAAGTAATTTGTCGTCCCTTTCAGAAAAACAAACCGCTTCAGGCAAGCGGGGCGACATTTTAATTTACAACAGAAAGATTGTCAAGCTAAATTATCTAAAAAAATCTCCCAATCCCGCCTATCAAGTTATTAATTAAAATAAACATTAATTTATAATATAATAATTCAATTGAAATTACGATAATAAAAATTTCGGCAAAAAAATTTTTTTATTTTTTCCAAAAAGTAATTATTCAGTTGCGGGAGTCAATAGACCTTTTCTCTAACCTAAAAGTACATCAACGCAACAAAAAACCTACAGCTAAAAACCGCCTTTAACTCCTCCGAGACCACCCCTGACCCCTCCGAAGGAGGGGAATAAGAAGACGCCTCCGAAGGAGGCGAATTATTCCCCTCCTTCGGAGGGGTCAGGGGTGGTCTCCTACAGGTTAGCAAAAAGGTCTATTATAAAAATAAAGTCTATTATCAAAATTAATTGACAAGGAGTCTCCATTCAGATGCTCAAACGAACTCGCCGCGAACAAGTTGGTTACCATTAAAACAACAAAAAGACTTTTTCAGGGACAACTATTTAATTCGTGATCTTTTGTGAAAATTCGTGGACAAAATAAATTTTTAGAAGTTCCCTTACATTTATCCGTGTTATTTTTTTTCATTCTATTTTGATTTCAATTCGATGTTGATAGTCTGATTTCCAGGCTTAACAACAAATTGTAATTCTGAAGTTGTTTTGTCTAAGTATTGGCTTGGTACGGTTTCGGGAATGTTGTTCCATGCTTGTCCGGTGGAAATGGTAACGGTGTATTGTCCGGGAATTGCGCCGGTTTTGCCGTCGGTGTAAAACAATTCATATTTACCGTTTGGGTCGGTTCCGCCCAAAGACGGAATTGTGTTTGAATTGTCGGGATGAAAAGTGACGGAAGCGTTGGGCAACGGTTTACCGTCCAATGTTACAGTTCCGGTAACTTTGCCAATAGCAGGATTTTTTTGACAGCCAATAGTTGTAACCAGAAAAACGACGCTTATGCCAAACAACAAAAATATTTTTAATTGACCAAAATTCATATTCAAATCTCCATTTTTTTGTAACCATTCACAACAGATAAGTTACCTGTGTGCATAGTATTTTTTGTAACGATAAAATTAAAGACCTTCACTGTTGTCACCGTTACTGCAAGTTCCGGCGGCAACATAAACCTCTTGCCGAATTGTTTCATTAATTAACGAAACGGTTCCATCAGCTCTGGCAAAATTTGCACCGCCTGGGTGCATACTTGATGCTGGAGATTCGGAGTTGCCGCTGACCGGCGGACGATTGATTCGGCAATCCGTATCAAGCATCACGAATTTCATGTGTCCGTTGTATTGTGTTAAAAAAGTCTGTGCGTCCGATTCATCGGATTTACGATAACCGGTAACATTACATCCAAAACCGATCCAAACAGTCGCTCGTGTATCGTATTGATTTTTGCTTCTGCCATGAGCTTCGGCGAACATGAGGGTATTACTTGATCCGTCGCTGATTTTGCTGAATTTGGTATCACTGTTCGGGTAAAGAAACGAGTTGGGAAAAACCGACGCTCCTGTGTCCCAACGGCTGGCTTGATTCCACGTATTCGGCAATCCGCCAAACGTCATTCCACAAACGGCAAAATAATTCATTTTGCCAAGTTTACTGCCGTTTGTGTCGTTGATTCTGAATCGAGAATTAATTGAATCCATCGGGCATGAAGGACAACATAAAGTTGCGACTATTGTTGAAGCGGGACGCGGAGTAATAATTGTTCCGCTTGTCTGATTCCAGATCAAACTGTCATTGCAATAGACTTCTGTTTTTACGTCCGGTTTGGCAATTCGCAGAACATTCAGGACATTGTCAAATAGCGGACCTTGCTCCATGAACGGAAACAACATTACGGCAAAAGAAAGTGAGCCGTGAGTTGCATCTCCGCCTTGCCATGAACTTGAATTGGGACCTTGTAGCAACACTGCCGGTGGAAAAACACCTTTCGCATCGTGGTGATTGTGCATTGCGAGTCCAAGTTGTTTTAAGTTGTTTGCGCATTGCATTCGCCGTGCCGCCTCGCGTGCGGCTTGAACTGCGGGCAAAAGCAGTGCGATCAATACACCGATAATCGCAATTACCACCAGAAGCTCAACAAGAGTAAAACCAAGTAAGCCAGAAAAAGACTTGGAAGAAAAAAACAAAAAATTATCGTAGCGATAATCTTGCCAATTTTGATCTTTATATAGCCCCCCCCCCCCCCTGCCTATTTTAACATTTACATTAACATCAACTTTGACGTTAATTTCAGTACCAGCCAAATCCGAGAATAAATCTGTCTTTTTCATTTTTTTCCTCCTATTCAATTTTGTTAGTGAATTGGATTAAATATCATAAAAATTATTGCACTGTAAATTTTTCCCAGACAACATGAAAAAACAACATGCAATAACCAAACCCAAAGCGAAAAATTCTCATCCTGCACAAAAACAATTTATACAGAATTCAATCGAATTTTCCGCAATTTAACCACCGCAGAATTTTTGTTACAAAATTCTAATCCTGCTATTTACGCCGTGTTCATCAACACAGACGCGGGATTATAATTCAACTCGCCAAAAAACACAATACCTATTTATGCAATAACGAAAAAAGTAAAAAAACAATCACTCGTCAAGAGGGATTTTAAAGTAGGAACGGTATAACTCCCAATAATCTTTCAATTCACCTTTTAAACTGTTCTCTCTTGAAATTTCCTTTACCATCGCCTGCTTACCTTTCAGAAAGCAGGCTTTTACGCTCTTGAGTCAGGCAATTCATAGTACGAGCAGTATAATAGACCTTTTTTCTAACCTAAAAATACATCAACACAACAAAAAAACTACAACGAAAAAC
>JAITDV010000108.1 GCA_031282385.1 Planctomycetaceae bacterium
TACATCTGGCGTAAAAAATCAGCACCTAATATATTAAAAAGGAGATTTATATGACTGAAAATGTCTGTGAAAAATAGTAAAACAAGACATAAAGAAACGGACTAATAATTATAGATCAAATTTACTTTGTAAGTCAACGATAGAGTTGGTAAAATGAAAAATGATGATATACTATTCTTACTTTAAAAATTCATCTTCGTTTATGTTTAATATTTTTACGATTCTCAGAGTTTTGTTTTTTTGTTTAATTTATGGAATACTGTAAGGAGTATATTAAAGTTAATAACAACATGTCAACGAAATTTACTAAAGTCCGTGATTTACTTACCGCAGAGACCGGCGGAAAAAGTTATAAAGCCCATAAATATAGTTTGGATGCGACAGAACGTTCAAACTTCGATTATGAAACCGAACAAATCCAATGGAAAAAAATGGCAGAAACAGCTAAACACAAAAAATATGTTGATTTGCATTCCGCTTATAAAAAATTTGCTCACAACTACGAACAAATTTTAACCTATTTTCTTGACGGTTCCCGGCGGGTGTTCAAAGTCGATGATATAGCTTATTCCAATGGAAGTCGTAGCGTCATTTATCCGATTATTGCCGGTCAAATTGGTATTGGTTGCTGTAAACGGGTTAATAAAAAATTGGTTCCAGAACAATTCGAACGTGATATTGTTCTTTCTGTTCCCGATATTGCCGATGCTGACGGCAATAGCAAGAGAGGTTTTTTTCCGGCTCTTGCAAAAAAACTCAATGAATGTACAGACCTGAAACGACTTGGTGTGAATTTCAGTTGTGTTTTACCTTATAGCACATCAAAAAACGACGATGCAAAATTTGAAGACAAGGCAACAGCTTGTGTACAGGATAGAATGATAAAGCGTGAAAAAGAAATTGTTGCGGAATTGGTCAAAAAAAACAAGTTAGGACAAGATAATTACCTTATCAAAGATGGTTCGTTGGAATATCGACCAACTGATGAATTGAAAAAGGATTCCAGAGAATACAAAAGGTTTAAACACAATTATAATTGGGTATTAGGTGTTTCAAAAAGTTTTAATTCTGAGGTTTGTCTTGATATGAATGGCAAACCGGCACCAGGATTTATTGCGGATTTGCCGCTTTTTCACCGTACTCCGGTTGCGTGTTACAAAAACATTGATTATTTAGGTGATATTCAATTTGCGGTCTGGTATCTTAGGTTACGTGAACAAAACCGAACACAATCACCTTTTGATGGAATTGTAAAAGTAGAAAAAATTTTAGTTTCTGAAGACGAAATCGGAAAAGGAATGAATAGCGATGTCGTGGACATGTTGAGTGCATACCTTATCAATGAACGTAATCCGGTTTGTTATGGTTCGGATATGCGTTGGGCAAATCACATTTATCCGATTTATCTGACAGAAGCGTTCGTAAAATCGAAATACATGAGTACTGAAAGTTTTTTACATTTATTTTAAATTTTCCAAACCAGTAACTATATTACTGGAAAACACTCATGAATAAAAACAAACTTATCGGCAGAGTTTTAGCAACAGAAAAATATCCAACAACGATGGACAAATCCTGTTTTTGGACGAACTCAAACTTACAGTTACACGCTTTCGATATTGTGAAAGTTGAACATATTGACGATTCGTTCTCATTCGGTGTGATTGAGAATATTTCGCATATCACGGATTCGCAGAGTTTTTTGACGAATTTTATTTCCAGCGATTTCGGCGATGTTGATGTCGAAGAGCCGACATTACGCGTCGGAATGAATTACGCTGAAGCGAAAGTTTCGTTTAACAGTAAGAATCTTTACACCCCTGTTCATAATAATGCAAAAGTGTATCTTGCGTCTGCTGAAGAAATCACCATGGCATTAGGTCTTGATAAGATTCAAAATCCGCTCGTTTGCGGCTCACTGAAAATGTATGAAGGTACACCGGACGAGATTTCGCTGCCGGTGCATCTCAACTCAAAGTTCCTTCTCGGACCAGAAGGTGCGCACCTGAATATATCGGGTATTTCTGGGCTTGCATCAAAAACATCTTATGCAATGTTCTTGATGAAAGCGATTCAAGACCAGTATTTGAGTAGAACCGATTGGGACGACAGCGTTGCGTTTGTTGTTTTCAATGTCAAAGGACGGGACTTGCTCGCAATTCACAAAGTGAATGATTTCGATTTTGATGAACACGAAAAGGCACGTGTGTTTGCTGATTATGAGACATTAAAACTTTCTCCACAACCATTCAGAAACGTTAAGTATTATGTACCGTATTCTTCGGACAAGTCAGCAAAGCAGAGTTCCTATTTGTCGAAGGAAGACATTCAATTTTATGCCAAAAGTAGATTATTGAAAAAGTTCAAATATGTCTATGAAGATGATAAGGAAAGTATTGAAATGATGTTTTCCGATATTGACGATCCGGCACAAACGATGGAGTCAATTATTAGTAAAATCATCGATAAAGATGATCCTGATTTTGGACAACTCAAAACATGGAATGATTTTATTGACAAGGTTACCGAACATTCTCAAAAGGGAAATTCCTCAAAATTAAGTAATGATATTTCTGTGTTGAGCTGGCGGAAATTTAAACGAATCGTTCGTAAAGCAATACAAGACGAGATGTTCGCCCAACGAGTTAATAAGGAAAATAACGAGTGCCGGTTGGCAAATGAAATCAAGGGTATCCGCAGCAACGATGTTTTCGTGATTGACATTGCGAAGTTGCCGGAGGATAAACAGGCGTTTGTTTTTGGCGACGCGGTACGGACGATTTATAACCTGAAACTCGGCGAGTATGACGATGAGCAAAACGTACAGCCGCCAAATCGAATTGTGGTATTTATTGACGAGTTGAATAAATACGCTTCAAAAGATGTTCCGAAAACATCGCCGATTTTGCGGGAGTTACTTGACGTAACAGAACGTGGCAGGTCGTTAGGAGTAATATTATTCGGAGCAGAACAATTCCGCAGCGCAATACACGACAGGGTAACAGGCAATTGCGCAACTCACGCTTACGGACGTACCAATTCAATTGAAACTTCAATGCGCGACTATAATAGTTTGCCGCCGACTTACAAAAATATGCTCGCTTGCTTGGAACAAGGTGATTATCTCGTGCAGAATCCAGTTTGAAAACTTATGTTTCTACTATACAATAATTTTGTTCATCAAAAATAGTCCACTTAGATGATGAATCCACCATGTCCATTGAAACATTTTTTTATAAGAAAGAGGTTGATTGGTCTTTGATACACGCAGGATTAAATATTCCTGTTGATTTGCAGGGTATCATTTAAGACAAATCATCTTTTGAATTGAATAAAGGGGACAGTAAAAAAGTAAAATTCGTTCTTGAGAACAACACTTATCAAGTCGTGTTAATGAATATCAAGTTTGACAAAGAAAAATATCCTACTCACAACGACCTTGTCCAAATTCGTTATACCGCGAATAGTGAAATTGCCAAAACACTACGATTAATTTTTAATCGTAGTTTTACTTATCTTAAAGAGCAAAGAGCATTATTAGAAAACAAACGTCGACCGCTTTCAGTTCCGCTTGAAAACAGAGAATATCTTGTTATTTACATGACAGATTTTAACAATATTTTTAATCTTGAATGTATTACGTCCGATGAAGTAGCTGATACGTTAAAAATTACGAAAGAAATTAACGAACTCGAATTAGAGCAGATTCTCTTAATGCAGGACACACCGTCTTTTTTGGAAACAGAAAAGACTACTAAAATACGCAAGCTAGACCGAAAAATTACAGACCGTTTGAAACAACATTATCAGTATCGTTGCCAAATTTGTGGACAGTACATCGGCGAAAAATACGATGCCGAAATTATACATTCGCATCATATTGATTATTTTTCAACTTCACTCAATAACAATGCAAATAACATCTTGATTGTTTGCCCGAACCATCACGGAATCATTCACGCTACTAATCCGCAATTTGATAGAAATACGAAACGGTTTATTTATCCGAATGGTTATGAAGAAGGATTGGAGCTAAATGTACATTTATAGTTTTTTATAACGATATAAATTGAGTGATATATAATTGAGAATTATATCATTCATCTGCTTTATGTAGGAAAAAATTACCACTGGACTACTCAATTTTAGAAAAAATTCGGCAAGTAATAGTTATTTCGGTTATATGACTCGCGGTTGCCCAACACTTTACTTTTTGCGCAGTATCGCGTTTGGAAAAAAAAAATATTGTAATTATATCAGTATTAAATCGCAACTCGAAAAAACAACAGCTCTGTTTGGACAACAGAAAGACTTGTTACTTCTTGATAATAACGTATTGGCATCGAAGAAGTTTAACAAAATCATTAATGAAATAAAAGATTGCGGCTTTCAACGCGGGGCAACTTACATACCTCCCAATGAATATGCCGTTGCGATTGAACATCTACGAGCAAAAAAAGAAAGAGAACCGCAATATCCGTGCTTACACCAAAAAGATCATTGAAATTTACGATAAAATTTCCGAAAAACTTCCTGAAGAAGAACAGGGTGAATTTTATGTAGCAAGAGAAAAAGCAAATTTACTTAATACTGTCTATGCAGAGATAAAGCCTATTCTTGATTTCGATAAAATTGCTAGTCCACTTTATGAGAGGTATTTTAAACATGGTTCGAAGGCAAGGTACATCGACTTCAATCAAGGAGTTGATGCCCGACTTGTTACTGAAGAGAAAATGAAGAAACTTTCGGAGCTCAACATCAGACCGTTACGAATTGCATTTGACCACTACTCAATGGCAAACATTTACATTAAAGCTGTACGATTAGCGGCGAAATATGGAATTAAAAATCTTTCCAATTATTTACTTTACAATTACAACGACAAACCTGATGAATTATACCAGCGAATGAAAATCAATATCGACTTGTGTGAAAAACTTGGTGT